>JAZRXZ010000160.1:0-46838 GCA_045600445.1 Bacteroidales bacterium
CAAATGGATCCGTCCAATGGATTATGTCTCCAATGACACGTTGTTCTATTGTGCGAATCGAGCACTCGCTGCGGTCGGTCTAAGCCTCTTCGTCAATTATTCAAAATGTGCATAGTTAATTTTGAACAACTACTTATGAAAATTAATATGGACTCAGAATATTTCAATACACTCAACAATCGACAACGTGAAGCCGTAGAGGCTACCGAGGGTCGTATACGTGTAGTGGCAGGTGCTGGTTCCGGAAAAACTAAAGCTTTGACTTGCCGCTATGCTTATCTTGTGAATGTATTGGGTGTTGATCCTGCAAATATTCTTTGTCTCACATTTACAAATAAGGCTGCGCAAGAAATGCGTCAACGTATCAGCCAGTTAGTTTCCAGTGGAGATTATAATGATTTCGTTTGCACTATACATGGATTCTGTGTGAAGTTTCTTCGTCAGGAGATTTATCGTTTAGGCTATCCTAAATCTTTTACTATTCTAGACGAGGAAGATCAAAAACAGCTTGCTAAGCAAGTGATGGAAGAACTTGGGTTGAATCGTACCGTTGAAACTGTCGGACAGTTCCTTGACGCTGCTGGTAATCGCAAAATTGCCGAGTTTTTGCAGCAACCGAACTATATTGATCGTATGATGCTGACTGAAGGCTTGAGCGAAACGCATGATAAGACTGTTGAAGATGCAGAACAAGCTCAAGATATGGCATTTGTACGTTATCTTCAATTACAAAAAAAGACTTTAGCGTTAGATTTTCAAGATCTTATATTCTTTACCATACATATTCTTAAAAGATTTCCTGATGCTTGTGAATACTGGCAGAATGAGATGGAATATATCATGCTAGACGAGGCTCAAGATTGTAACAAGTCTGATTGGACTATCGTTGAAACGTTGCAAGGTATTCATCACAATCTCTTTATAGTTGGTGACCCTGATCAAGCAATTTATGAATGGCGAGGTGCTCGTCCGAAGATGTTTATTGACTTCAAGGCAGACCGTACCATCGTTCTTGACCAGAATTATCGCTCCACCACTCCTATCCTTTCGGTTGCTAATTCTGTTATTAGCAGAAATCGTAATCGTTTACCGAAGAACCTCTTTACGACTCGTAACGGAGGTACGCAAGTGACTCACTTCCATGGACGTAGTGATGAAGAAGAAAACAAATGGATTGCTAAGAAAATTCTCTCGTTAACTCAAAATTCTTCAATAAAAGATTCCGAAATATCTCAACCTACATTTTCTGATTTTGCAATCCTCTATCGTGCCAGTTACCTAAGCCGAGGCATAGAACAAGCTTTGGTCAATGCTGGTATTGATTATGTAATCTGGGGTGGAGTCCGCTTTTTTGACCGTGCAGAGATTAAGGATGCCCTCTCCTATCTCCGTCTCATTAGTCAAGGTGACGATCTATCCTTCCTCCGTATATGTAATACACCAAGTCGTAAGATTGGAAAAGTCTATTTGAGTAGATTAAAAACTTTTGCAGATCAGGATCATACTACACTTTATGATGCTCTTAAACGTCACATATCTGCGCGTGAGCTTTATAAGGAATCCATGGTTCATTTCATTGATTTGATTGAGGAATGCCGTCAGTTTGTAGAAGAGCGACTAAAACTCCCAGTCTTCCTCGACGAACATGGAACCGTCATTAGTACTCAGCGTCGTGATCATGTTATCAGCGATGTAATGGATCTTTTGCTTGAAAAGAGTGGCTATAAGCAATTGCTACGTGAGGATGATGACACTGATCGTCTGGAAAACCTTACCGAACTTTTGCAGAGTATCAAGACTTACGAAGAGGCTCATTTACAGGACGATGTACTTAGTATCGATCAGTATCTACAAGACATTGCGCTCTATACCAATATGGATAAGAAGGAAGATCCTTCCCAATCTAAAGTACGGTTAATGACTATTCATCAATCTAAAGGCCTGGAGTTTCCATACGTTTTCGTTGCAGGATTGAGCGAAGGTATTTTCCCGAGCATGAAGACTCTCCGTGAGCGTAAAGGTGATGGAGAAGAAGAAGAGCGTCGACTGATGTACGTCGCTGTGACGCGTGCAGAGAAAGAACTATTCCTCACTGAGAGTGAAGGCTTTAATGCGGCCTCTCGCCTCTCCAAATACCCGAGTCGATTCCTTCGTGAGATCCAGCGTAGCCTCTTTGTCACCGAGGGAGATATGGACGAGTTGCTATGGCAGGAATCTGGTCGCATGGTGCAGTATCTCGGTTTGGATTTCTCATCAAATAACGCAGATCCAAATGCTCCTATCCCACCCTCTACGGTCACGCAGAGCTTTTGGCCAGAAGGAACACGCGTCCGTCATGAGGTATTAGGAGAAGGAACTATTGTCAGTTACAATGAAACGCGTGGATCCTATTCTGTCGCCTTTGGCAATGGCACTCGTAATATCCGTGCCAACTTCCTGACAAAGCTCGATTAGTCCTATCTTTTGATTATTCCCGAATGATTCAGTGGTCAAAATTCCATCTGCCTGCCTATAACATTGCAGATACTGTCAATCAGCATCTGCAAGATCATTCGTGTCTTGTAATCACCGCACCTCCTGGTGCTGGAAAGTCTACCCTGCTACCACTCACGATTCTAGGGTGTATCAACGCAAATGAGAATTTTCCAAAAGGAAAGATTCTGATGCTTGAACCACGTCGCCTCGCTGCTCGTCAGATTGCAGAGCGTATGTCGTCTATGCTCGGCGAACCTGTAGGCAAGACAGTAGGTTATCGTGTCCGTTTCGAACAGAAAGTGTCAGAAGAGACGCAGATAGAAGTCTTGACAGAAGGTATTCTGACTCGCATGTTGGTCGATGACCCTACGCTCGATGGTATTTCGACTATTATCTTCGATGAGTTTCATGAGCGAAGCTTGCATTCTGACGTAGCCCTTGCCTTGACACGTGAGGCGCAGCAGGTCATTCGTCCTGATCTTCGCATTGTCATCATGTCCGCAACCATCGACGCTACATCTATTTGTCAGGCGCTTGATGCAAAGCTGATTGAGTCCGAGGGTCGTATATTTCCTGTTGAGATCATTCACACTCCTGAAGAGGCAAATGAGCAGAATGTAGCAGAGGTTGTAGCTCATGTCATTCGTCAGGCACATAAGGAGCAGGATGGAGACATTCTGGCTTTCCTGCCTGGTGAAGGTGATATTCGTCGCTGTCATGAATTATTGAAAGATGCCTTGGGTGACACGCAAATCCGTCCTCTCTATGGCATGCTCTCTCCTAAAGACCAGCGGTTGGCCATACAGCCTTCAGTGGAGGGGATGCGTAAGGTAGTTCTTTCTACCCCTATCGCAGAGACTTCATTGACTATTGAGGGAATACGAATCGTTGTAGATTCTGGTTTGTGTCGTACGATGGTATTCGATGTGCAGAATGGCCTCAGTCACCTCAAGACCGTCCGCATCAGTAAGGATATGGCCACTCAGCGTATGGGACGTGCCGGACGTCTCTCTGCTGGCGTCTGCTATCGCTTATGGTCTCTGGCCACTGAGCACCGCATGGACGAATGCCGTCAGCCAGAGATTCTCGATGCTGATTTGAGTTCGATGTTGCTTGATGTAGCAGCGTGGGGTGAGGCCGATGCTGTTCGTCTGCCGTGGCTCACTCCTCCTCCATCAGCCCATCTACGTCAGGCGAAGCAGTTGCTTTCTCTGCTCCATGCCATTGACGATCAGGGACGTATCACTCCTCACGGCCAGCGCATGGCTCAATTGCCTTGCCATCCTCGTATTGCTCAAATGCTCATTATGCACAAAGACAATGTTCAGAAGGCGCTGGCTGCTGATATTGCCGCTTTACTCGAAGAGCGTGATCCGTTTGTAATCGGAAATAGCGAACAGCCTTTGACTGATGCGGACCTTAACACCCGTATTTATGCGCTTAGACAAGCACGAGATAAGCAGAGCAAAAGTATTCGTCGATGGGAACGAATCATACGTATCGCTGAGCAGTATCGCCACATCGTTCATGCCAGTGAGGATAACCGACCCCAGTCTCCAACTGACACGGGAGCGTTGTTAGCACATGCTTATCCTGAACGTGTGGCCAAGGCTACTTCTCAGGGTTGTGGTCATTTCCTGCTGGCTACAGGCGATCTGGTGCAGCTCGATATGCAGGATGATCTCTCTGCACATGATTGGTTAGCTGTTGCTTCGGTCAGTACAACAGGTGGTCGTATCTTCCTTGCTTCGCCTGTTGATATCCGTTCTTTGCATGGTCTAATGCGACAGAAAGACAATGTCATGTGGGACAGTAAGCGTGGTCAGATCATGGCGCAGCGTGAAATGCGTATCGGTATGCTACTCGTTGAGTCGAAGCCGCTTAATGACATCAATCGAGAACAAATGATCGGTTTAATGGCAGAGGCTGCGAAGAAAGAAGGTATGAGCATGTTCGATTTCTCAGAAGCTATGCAGTACCTTCAGCAGCGTATTGAAACTGTGTCAAGATGGCACCCAGAACTCGATCTGCCAGCAGTTGATACAGATTCCTTTTTGCAGAAAGCTCCGGAGTGGCTTCCACTCTTTGCTGGTAAAGCCACGACTGCCAGTGAGTTGCGTAAGATAGATCTCACTACTGCACTATGGTCATTATTGACCTATGATCAACAGCAGACGGTTGACCGACTTGCTCCCTCGCACATTGTCGTACCTACAGGAAGTCGTATCCGAGTGGAATACCGTCAGGGAGCCGAGCAGCCTGTGCTTCGTGTGCGTCTGCAGGAATGCTTCGGTTTAACTGATACGCCTCGTGTTGATAATGGCCGGCAACCAGTGCTGATGGAACTCCTCTCGCCTGGATTCAAGCCTGTGCAGCTTACGCAGGATCTTCGTAGTTTCTGGCAAGGCACGTATTTCGAGGTCCGAAAAGAACTAAAACGACGTTATCCGAAACACTCCTGGCCAGACAATCCGCTTGAGGCAGAAGCTGTCCGTGGCGTTGTTCGAAAATAATAGATTTATATTACCATTAATTCCATATTCCTCATTTTATGCAAACCCTTCGTTCGTCTATTTTCGCCGGCATCTGCATCGGCATAGCAGGATTCGGTTACCTTGCTGAGAAAAGCATCATCGGTGCTGTGCTCTTCGCCTTTGGTCTTCTTACAGTCGTGCACTATGGCCTTCGACTCTATACTGGCACTGCAGGCTTTATTCAGAAAGGTGAGGTCGGAAAATTATTCTATATTCTTTTTGGCAATATCATTGGTTGCCTGCTGGTGGGTCTGATGGCTCGCTGTAGTTCTATGCCTTTGCAGGAAACTGCTCAGAAGATCCTTGAAGGCCGACTGCTTATGGGTCCGCTCAAAGGCTTTGTCCTCGCTATAGGTTGTGGTATGATCATGACCACTGCCATCACCTTTGCTCGTAAGCAGCAGAATCTTCCACTCCTTTTCGGCGTGCCACTCTTCATCATGTGTGGTTTCCCTCACTGTGTGGCCGATGCTTTCTATTATCTTTGTGTTCCTTTCTCGTTCATTGCCGAACATGCCATCGAGGTTTTGACCTTCTATGTGAGCATCGTTTTGGGCAATTTCGTCGGTTGTAACCTTTACCGAATCATCTTCTTTAAGGTTGAATCAGGCAAATGAATTTATAGTGTACTCATTTTTCTGCGGCAATCATACTACAGCAGAGAATATGGCAGTCATCTGCTCCCTGCTTGCCACATGTAAGGCTCATGATGTCAACCCTCGGGATTAAATACTACAGCGCCTATCTGCTCTAATTTGAGCGAATAGGCGCTGTAACTATAGTTATTGAAGGTTACTTGTAGATGAGCGAATGCTTACAGTAATCTAATGTTCCCTACAGGTATGACCGGACTCAATTTGGGACCAATAAAGCCTCATCAATGTATTATTATCTTCTTGTTGTCGATAACATATACACCAGGTCTTAATGTTTTCTGAAGGTCCTCAATTTTAACTTTTGAACCTACAAGATAACCTTGAAGGGTATATACATCTACTGAACGAGAGTCTGATGCTGACGAGATGCCATCAGGAATAATTCCCTGTTGTATTTTATTTAGTTTCGCAGACTTGACAGCCAAGTTATTACCATCAGAATCCATAGCTGTTGTAATAACAATTATCTCGCCATCAGGCAAAGATGACACATCAACAATTTGCAATCCTGGCATATTGTTGAATCCCTGAGCTCGAGCCCTGGTATTATTTGAGGTAGTCAAGTCCACCTCGCCTGAGATTTCCATGCCTGTTTCGTCATGAATAATACGATAATTATATTTATTAATATTGTACGTATCTGAGGACATATTGATAGCAATGGAGTTATTTCCTTCCTCCATTTCAGCAAACAATATGTAGTCGGTGTTTGAATTGTCCGGTTCGAAAATGCAAGTCTCTACGAAATTGAAAGTCTTGCTATTCAAAGCCTTGTCCTCCAGGCTTATGTTTGCAAGTCCCCATATTCCAGGTGCACTACCTTGCGGAAGAATTGTCGTGATTGTGTACTTTTCCCACACAGTTGGGTCGCCATCAAAATACAAATTGTAGAAATTCCTGTGATAGAACCATTCAAAATGATCTATTCCTTGTGGATCTCTCAGCATATAAGTTGCTCTTCCTAATCCCGAGTTATTGTCTCTTGCGTAGAAAGTAATTGTAACGAGCGTTTCACCGTCTGGGGCTATCTTGTTGGTTGGTTCTGCATATACAACAATACGATTCAAGTCCAATTCTGGATCCTCATAATCTGGGTTAGGTGTTTTAATGGTTTGATAGACACGAGGCTGATGTAGCGGAGAATCAGAAAAAGATATATAATTAGGATTACCTGCCAAATCTCGTATTGTTAAAGATTCAACGTAATAGTCCGCTTCTTTGTAGAAATCTGGCACAATATAGTTGAATGTGAACAGCTGTGTTTCTGGATCATACGTCCCCCACAGATCGTTCCATGAATAATATTTCTCACATCCTATTCTAATCACACCACTTAATACCTGAATATTATCTGTAACCTTACATGTGATTTTCCAGTTTTGTGCATGATGCCCATCCTCTAAGATTGTATCACATAGTTCGTAGGCAAGTGTGCCAGGATTGTACTTTGGCTTTTCAAGATCCTCAAGAGGGTTGCCTATATACAGATTCCAGGCTATATCATTATTGTTAGTCATGCGGGTATTGCCATGTTCATCATATAAGTTGATGCCCACAGAGTACCAAAAGTCTGTTCTGCTATATTTGCTCACCATAATATCTCCTCGAAGAAGATGCTGATTACCCTCCACAGGTGCCATCCAAATATCATAGAATTGATCTAACCCTAATTTTTCTGCAGCAGGACTTGATATTCTTGTAATCGCCGCAGATGCGCCATCTGTCAACCCATCAATGTGATTGAGTTCTATTTCAATGATGACATGTTTATCTTCCTCTGGTGCTCCTTCTACCTTAATGTCCAAACGCTTTATTTTGCCTGGATAGTCATAGTCAGGGAAGAGATTAAGCACCTCGAAGGTGAGATCGTCGCGAATCTTTGAAACGTAGCGAGTGCCGTGCATGATTCTGTCGCGAATAAATTCATATTTCTCAGGAGCACGTGACATAAGTTTGTCTGGATTCTTAAGATAGAAAGCAACCGACTCTGCCATATCCTCATTTGGATTTTTGCCATGCGCATATTCGGTCACAAACTCTACGTCTTTTGTTGTCGCCCAACCTTCTGAATTGTTAGGATCTTCATACCATCCTCCAACTTTTGCCCAATCATCTTTAATGCTATTAGAAAATGAAAATGCCCACAAGAAATGTGTCTTCTCGTGTAGGATGAGACGCTGAGTTTCAAAGTTTTCATTATTTCCGCCGAACGACCACTCCATGAACTCAATATAGCCATTATCAACACACCATGACACAGCCGCTGCATCATGATAGATAGGATGATAATGTCCATTTTGACGACGTATGAGGTACTTGAGGTGTGGAGTGACATGATAGCCTTCTGGCAGTTCTTCAAGCATATTTATTATGGCAACAAGCTCTGAAGGCAAAAAATCCTGGAAACAAGAGGCATCCTCGTTTGTTATGTCACGCGTCAAGTCCTCGTAGCTTGGCACATTGATGGAGCAGCCAAAACGACTTTCCAGAATGGCATTGGCGGCATCACGATTGCGACCGTAATCAGTTGCCAGCTTAACCATGGCATGGTGCAAGCGCTTTGAGAAGAAACGTCCTCTCACACCGTCGAGACTGACAAGAAATGGATTGGCATAATAGAAAGCATCCGCAGAGAATGTTACGTCCATAGTACTATCTGAAGTTTCAACAATCCTGATGTCATCTTCCACATGCATGTCTGTAAGAATAAACTTCATGGTTTTGCCATGCCAAGCCAGATCCCAACTATTCGGAATGGTGGTGAGAGTCTCGCTGAGGCGGTATGCATATTCTTCCGACCATGGACTTTCATCGTTTGCGAGTATTATCTTGTGACTTGCATATAGACTTGAAGCATAAGAAACTTCTGAAGGAACTATCTTTTTGCCCAGATATTCTATCACAGTTGGTTTGTTGATATGAGCTGTGGTAACATAGCCCGAAATTGACCCGTCATCTTCCCAATGATGACTCCATTGGTTGGGATTCTCGCTTGCTTTTGTTACAGCAAGATTAATCACTACTGATGGATTCACGCTTCCATCAGTATTGACCACAATGCTTTTTGCTTGAGGCAAATTGTACCCATTGGCTTCCAGTTTCAAACTATGGCAACCTGCAGGGATGTCGTTGAATGTGTACTGACCATCAGATGTTATTAGCATTCGCTTCAGGTACGTCTCTGAAGAGATGTAGGCATAGACGGTGTCATTCACCTCCACGCCTTGAATGTTGAATGTGACATCACCTGCGGCTAAAATGTCGACAGTATACAATGCCGATAGGATTAACAAAATTATCTTCCTCATATTAATTTTTTTTAACGTAACTATGTGTGTATAACAGAGTAGTTACAACAATTATAATCTTAGTAGTTCATATATCGTGAAAGTATGTCTATTCAAGGAAATCCTCCTCAATAACATTTCCCTCGGCATCAGTGATACGCCAATGAGTGATGTTGCGGTGCTCGCTTGATATTGAGACTCCGCACTTTGTCACTTTTCGACCATCTGCCTCGTAAGGAATAGCATATCCCTTATCGTCTATCTGTGCCAGAGCGTTCTCTACAGTATCATCCACCTTCATCTCAAGCACGAAGATGTCTGTCTTGGTCTTGATGACCACATCGGCACGTCCGAGGATGCTCTTGACTTCGGTATCGACGGTAGAGTTAAGCATTGAGAATGCCATGTAGAGAAGAAGCTGATAGAATGATTCGCGACTTTCTTTGTCTTCCCACTCCTCTTTTGTTATGACATCGTATGGTATTTTAGCTATGTAAGAGCGGAGTGCGGTGAGGGCATCAGACAGATTGCTCTTGAATAAGGCTTTGGCCATGGCTCTTACTACAGAGTTGTTGTCTGCTACGGTACGCTTCAGGATTATCGGCATCAAGCAATCAATGAGTCCCTTGCGTACTTCGTTGTTAGGAATCTTCAAGACATACTCCTGCACCAATGGATCGTATGATGCTATGGTAAGATACCCACTCTGATACAGTAGTGGCATTGGAGTGTCGGCATTCTCACATGGAATGCTAAACTCGTTTTCACTCACCTCTACGCCATCATAATTTAAGGCACGGGTGATTGGGAAACGTGAAAGATGCGTTAGTAATGAGCTTGATGTGCCTGATTCAAACCAATAATGGTCAGTAGAATTGTCATCCAAAGCTCTGAGAAGACTAAATGGGGCATAAACATCCTTGCTCTTTCTGGAAAAATGATAACCATCATAGTTTTTCTTCAGTAATGCGTACGCTTCATCTACGGTTATCTTCAAGTTTTGAGCATATTCCTCAACGCATGGACGAAGAGTTGTATCAAGTTCCTCCTGTGTGATGCCACAGATACCTGAATACTCATCAAGCATGGAAATTTGCTTCAAGTTATTCAGCTCTGAGAATATACTGAGTTGTGAAAACTTTGTTACGCCAGTGATGAAGACAAAGCGCAAATACTCGCCTTCATCCTTAAGTACCTGATAGAACTCACGAAGCAAAGAGCGCATAGCCTCAAGTTGCTCGGGGTCGCCAAGCAATCTCATGATTGGTGAATCATATTCATCGAGTATGATAACCGCCTTTTCGCCAGTCTGTTCGTATGCACGGTGTATCAAACCACGAAAGCGTGCACCTGGAGTTTTCTCTGCTTCATCTCGTCCGTATTCTTTTTCGTATGTAGAAATGAATAACTCCAATTTACTTTTGGCTTCTCCAATGCTGCAATCCTTTAGACCGCTCAATATAAAATGAAGCACAGGGTACTTTTTCCATACCTTCTCCAGTTCCATCACCTTTAGCCCCCTTCGACCTTGCTCAGGACAAGCCTCAAACAACTCCTTCTGTCCCTTGAAATAAGCCTTAAAGGTATTACAAAGAAGAGATTTACCAAATCGGCGAGGACGGGCCAGGAACACATACTTATGTCTATTGGCAAGATAGTGCATCATATCTGTCTTGTCAACATACAACATCCCTTGTTCCCTTATTTCCTGGAACTGGTCATTGTCGATCGGGTATCTATATTTGCTTATGTTCATACGTTTGCAATACGGCTTTTGTCTGTTGTGGTCGACATTCTGTCGGCAAATGAGCTAGCAGCGAGAGCAGAACTAAGCTTGCTTAGCTTTTGCCGAGTCGCGTGCGAGGAAGCGGTCTTTGACCGCAAAGTTACTGATTTTTCTTCAATTATCGTTCATTTCAGACACATTTTGTGCTAACTTTAACAAGATTTGGCAAGTAAAACCTCTACAACTGCAATTTTGGACTGTTTAGTTTTCAAATACACAAGCACATTATTAACATATCCCATCATTAAATGACGGAGCAGAGAGGGCAGATATCGGCCATCAGTAATGACGGGGCCCAGCCATAAATGATTGCCGACGCGTGCCATCAGTAATGCTTCATTAGAGGCTTCTTCCATGACCCTGAAATACTCCTACCAGGGGGGGGGCTCCTCCGCGCTATGATAGAGTACAGCAAACACGATTTCTGACCTAAACCCTGTACTCACAATACCTATCAAACCACTATGATCAATTACAGTATCGTAATGCGTCCGGTAAACACAAACCTCTACCTTCGCCAAGCACATCGCCACCCACGGCTGTGTGTACAGCCGCGCCGATATTTCATCCATCCTCTACCTGGCCGTTGACTGTATGCGCGAGATGCTGCTCGAAGGCAAGATGATCCGTCTGGGCGACCTTGGCGACTTCATCGTCAGCCTCCAGAGCCGTGGTGCCGAGACTGCCGAGAAGTTCTCCGCGCAGAATATCACCGGCGTCAACGTGACGTGGGATGCAGGCGCAGAGTTTCGTGACCTGATCAACGATGCCGAGATCAACCTCGTGGCCAGCCGCAAGGCACAGCAGGCAGTGGTCACCGCCATCAAGTCCGGCAAGAACATGGTAGACCTCAATGATCCAAAGGGCGAAGCTGAGCAGAACGGCTCGGTTACTAACGGTGGCAGCACTACGGGCAGCGAAATCCCACCAGCAGAGTAATAGTTGTGAAGACACTCTGTGACTGAATAAGAATCAGGTGGCTGAATCCGAAAGGAAAACAACCACCTGATTTTCTGTTTGTCGGGATGAGGCGACTCAAAGGCCCGACCTCGCGCCACCAAGACGTGAAGCTACAATCCCTATTATAGCCTATATTTCACAGGGTTATTAATTCTTTACATATTAGACTTAATTGTATTTACTACTAACTCATAAGAGTTTTTCACAGCCTCGACAAGGGATTCGTCTGGATCACTTGTCTTGTCACGAATCTGTTCTGTAAGAGCAGATGCATTTTGCTGAAGTTCAGTAAAACCGAGATTAGCAGCTACACCTTTGAGAGTATGAACCGCACGAAACGCCTGTTCTTTGTCACCAGAAGTAATGCTGTCGAGCAACTGCTGGTAGGTCGGATCGTCAAGAAACTTCACGACAAACTTCTCGATGAGTCTGTCGGACATCAGTCGACTTTTCGCATCAGTGTAGCTGCCGTGCAATTGAGTAAAAAGTTCTTGTACATTCATAGGATTAGTACTTTAAGCTATATGTAGTGAATATTATTTATTATAGTTTTTCGAATTTGAATCGTATACCGATATAACCCATAGCTCCTTCGGTAGGTCCCCAGATTTGAGTGGCATCAAACTTATCAGAGAATGGGTTTTCTGCACCGATGATCGGATTCTTCATCTTGTAACCCGTGAGATTCTCGCCACCAACATAGACGCTGAAGTAACGGAACTCTCTCGTGATCTGAGCATTGAGCAAACCGTAAGCCGGAGAGTGGGTGCCATCGTAGAGCGCACTTGGACCGATGAGCTGGCCAGTTACATCGAACTGCCAGAGTTCCAGCGGAGTCTTGTAGCTCAAGGTAAGAAGTCCTTTATAGCGGGCGGTAAGTGGTTTCCAGCGCAATACGCCATCGTAGGTGCATCGCACATCATTGAAACGGAATGCTGCGGTGGCAGAAACGCCTTCAAACAGCGGATAGGTAGCATCGACCTGCAAGGTATGGCTGAAACTCTCGCCATGCAGGTTCTCAAACAACACCTCACTGACTCCTGGCTTGACGTTCATGACAAGCTGGTTCTTGAAGTCGGTATAGTAATACTCGGCATTGAGTTCGAGGTTCTTTTCTCCTATTGGAATGTCGAGGCCCATGCTAAGACCATAGTTCCAGGCTTCTTCCTGCTTGTAGTTCTGACTGTTAACCACATCTATTATATTATAACCCGTGGCAAGGATTGATGTATTCTCAGCCAATGCATGAGGCTTGCGATACCCCTTGCCTACCGAAGCACGTAGAGTGAATACCTCATTAGGAGAATATTTAATATGTACGCGCGGAGTAAAGAAACTACCATAGACGTCAGAATAATCGTAGCGCGCACCTCCCATGAAAGTAAACAGGTCGTCAAGCTTATAAGTATATTGTGCATAAAAACCTGTAGTGGTCTCTTTGTCGGTAGCAGACAAGAGATCAAAGACATAGGGGTTGAGCGTGTAATTCTCCTTGTAGTAATCATGGTTTACCGATGCACCTACAGCCAGATTATGACGCTCGGTAAGGTCTGTCTCGTACATCAACTGCGCGTAGCCATTCTTCTGATTCACGTCATAAAGGCGCTGTCCGAATGTCTGTTTGCTGTCGTGTATCGAGCCATGTAGCATCAACGCCACAGAAGCGTTATGATCAGGATCGAGGATGATGGCATTCTTCCACTGACCTTCGTAGCGATGGGTGTTGATGTCAATGCTGTAGAATGGCAGGCTCGATGCAGTATTATGATGCTTCAATGACTGACCACTCTCTCGCTTGTCATACAAAACACGTGCTGAGAGTTGGCTGATAAACTTCGGACTTACATAAGCCCAACGATGCATCACGTTATACTGACGCTGCTTAGGCATATCCATGAAGCCATCATGATTGCCGTCATGATCTTTCTGACGATCTTCGTAATGCAGCAGGATGCTGGTGCTCAGTTCATCTGTTAGATGCACGCTGGCATCGGCATTGGCTTCAAGTTTCTGCTGTGTGTCGTAATAGAGATTGCCACGTACACCATCGATGCCCTGAGGTTTCAGGAATTCAATATTGATCTGGCCCGTAGTACTCTCGTAGCCATTCTTTACGCTCGATGCTCCTTTGCTCACCTGAATAGCCTGCATCCAAGGGCCAGGAACGTAGCCAAGGCTAAAAGGAATCGAAGCTCCACGGAGGTTAGGAATGTTCTCAGTAAGCATCTGTACGTAGGTGCCGCTGAGGCCAAGGAGCTTGATCTGACGTGCTCCTGTTGCAGCGTCAGAGTAGTTGACGTCAACAGAAGGATTGGTGGTGAATGATTCTCCAAGGTTGCAGCAGGCGGCACGTACGAGCTGCTGAGCACCGATGATTTCGGTATTCGAAGTCAGGTGTTTTACTTTCAGTCGTGATCCATTCTGTGCGCTTACCTCTACTTGCTGCAGTTGAAGAGTATCATTCTCAAAATCTGTATACTTGTCTTTTCCGTTTGGATTATAGATAATCTGTGCTGACACGCCCTGCATAAGCAAGGATAGAGTCATCACTGTGAATATTTGTGGAATATGCAATTGATAGAAATGCTTCATTTAATTTCTTCGAATTCTATTTCTTTAGTTCCGTTATCCGTGTTTTTTGAAACTAAAGACTCCTTCCCTATTTTGTATTTATTGAGTTCTTCATCAAGCTTCGCGAAAGCCCAAGTAATAATTGCAATATCATCGACAAAGCCGAATGGAACCAGGTCAGGAAGTATATCCAGTGGCGAGACGACATAGATAATAGCTGCCAGTGCCATAGTCAGCGCTGATTTGCTATATTTCAAGTATCTGCCATGGATAATGTCAGAGATATAATCGTAGAGCAGCCCAAGCTGCACTCGGACCTGTTTCAATCCACCTTTCTTCATATATCGTGTCAGGATGGAGAGGACCGAGAGCACCTTGGACTTATCGGCAAGCATGGAGTTCGACTTATCAAACCACTTGCCTTTTTTGAAACGCTCTACGAAATTCATTTATAACTTCTTTGCCAGAATTACTTAGCCATCAGGTTCATGCCCATCTGGAAACCGACATAAGCAACAATACCTGCAAGGATGCAGAGAGCGATGAGCCAGTAAACAACCTTCTTACCGGTTGAGGTCTTCTCTGCAAATGGATCCTTGGCATTGATCTTGACACCCTTAGGAAGCTTAGCAGATTCTGTGAGAGTATTACCAAATGGAATGTTGATCTTAGCGCCAGCATTGACTGCCCAGCCATTGGCATTGAGTACAGGAGCGAGGTTGCGCTGACGAAGCTTACGCCATGCGATGAACATCGAAGGACCTGAGATGAGAATCATAATGCCGAGGATAACTGCTGCAATGATGAGAATAGACTTCCACAATGGCTGGTTAGCAAGCATGCCTACAAAACCACCACAGATAGAAGCAAGAGCAGAACCGATCAAGCCTACTGCCATGCCTACTGCTGCAAAGATGCCTGCATACTTAGCGATATCAAATGATGATGCCTTTGCACCTGCCTCCTTAGCGGTAGCTGCATCTGCTGTGGTGACAGCCTCAGTTTTCTCATTGACACCAGCGGTGATGCTGTCGTTTACAGCAGAATCCTTGCTGGCTGCAAACTTGTCGATCTGGTCGCTGATCATCTTACCCATCTTCTTATAAGGAGTCCACATGGCCTGCTTAACAGAGATTGGATTATCCATGATAGCGGTGATCTTAGCGTCATAATCTACACCGTTGCGATCATAGAAGAGACAGTTCTTTCCGACGTAGAGATCGTCTACATCGCCTACGGTAACAGCACCTACCACCTTTGCTGTCTTGCCTGTGTGCTTGCTGACGCAGTCGCAAGTAAGCAGATAGAGGTTACTCTTAGTAGCCTGTGCAGCCATAGCACCTGGATCAGCTACCTTGATACAGAGGTCGAGTGCACGCTGATCGACGATCAATGTACCTGCCTGGAAGATAGCTTTCTTCTTGGTGTCATAAAGATCCTGAAGAGCTACATAGTTACGGATGAGAGTATAGAAGTCACGGGTAACGTGCAGGAGCTTGTCTACCATCTGTGTTGCTGCAGCCTCCTCGTCGAGAGTGATGTCTGCCTCTGTGATGCTGATGCTCTTCTGATAGTCAGCAAAAGCCTGGAGCTTAGCACCGATCTCTGCCCATGCAGCTTCGGTGAGCTCTGTAGCCTTCTCATCGAGTGCACCCTTGACGGTAGCAAACTGTGCTGCCCATGCTGGGTTGATAGGTGCAGAGAGAGGAAGGTTGAGCTGACCAGCTACGATACGGGTCAATGGATAAGTAGCAATCTCATCCATCTTACCGGTGAGGTTATCCTTTGAGATGGCCTCGATGCTGCTTACCTGAACGTCGAGTGCAGCAACGCTCTCTGCAGAGAATTCTGTGAGCTTGGCACGCATGAAGTAGTCCTTTACCTTAGCGTCGAGAGCCTTGTAAGCAGCGTCAATGTCTGCAGTCTTGTCGCCATAAGGCGCAGCCACCTCTGCAGCAGCCTTAGCAGCAGCGAGAGCAGCCTCGAACTTAGACTTGCGATAGCTGTCAAGTGATGAAGAACTATCTGCCAAAGTAATCTCATCAGCCTCTTTGCCGAGCTGAGTAAGGATAGCTTGTGCTGCCTCCTGCAGCTTCTTTCCTTCTTCGTCAGCGGTGTTGAACTGGCTAAGCTTCAGGGTGTCCTTGCCTTCGAGTACTGGAGTCAGGTCAGTGAGCACCTTATTGAGCCACTGCGAAACAGCCATGACCTCATCTACGTGGATTGCACCATCGTTATTTGTGTCAATGTACTTAAGTGACTGCTCGTCGATCTCAAGGCCCTGAGTAGGGCAAGAGAGAACGGTCCACACTTTCTTGTCAAGTTCAGCAAGATGCTTGATGTCCTCTGCTGAAGTGATGTTTACACGGGTGTTGCCACCGATGCGGGTGTAATTGAATTTGTAATCGCTCATAATATTAATTGTTGAAAGATAATTATTGTAGTGAAGAATTAATTGTATTCTTTATGAATGTGTTGCTCTCGGTGCTCCAGGATAATATGTGCATCAGTATACTTTGCAGCCAGATGCTCTGCCAGATGCTGTGCTCCATAAACGCTGCGATGCTGTCCTCCTGTACAACCAAAGCTGACCATCAGGCTTGTGAAACCACGCTTCAGATAGGTCTCGACGGCAGGGTCAACGAGATTGTAGACATTCTGCACAAACGCAGGCATCTCCGGATTGGCCTCCAGGAAGTCAATGACCGGTTGATCAAGGCCTGTGAGCTCTTTGTATTCTGCATATCGGCCTGGGTTATGAGGTGCTCGGCAGTCGAAGACAAAGCCTCCTCCATTGCCCGAGTAATCGTTAGGAATACCTTTCTTATAGCTGAATGAGGTGATACGGATAGTGAGTCGACCCTCTGTAGCTGGTTCCTGGAACATCTCCATCTTTGCCACTTCTGCCAGGAGTTCGCAGAGGTAAGGGCAATCCTCCTCAATCTCGAACTTATCGATGGCTGGCTGGGTGTCTTCCATATAGCCATCATCGCTGATGGTACAACCGGCAGAGTCATCCGGACCCCAGTTGCCGTCGATGAAGCCTTCTCCAAAGAGCTCTACCAGTTTAGAGTTCTGTCCTGCACGCAACGAACAATTCCTGAATGCAGGTTCGCTGTCTTTCTGCGAGATACGCACCAAAGCCTCAAGCGCCTGACGTATCGGTGTCTGGAACATTGTCTTCTTCTCGTACAGACCACGGTAGCCGTAGGTGCCTAATGTCTGCAACAGACGGAAGAAGACAAAGACACGCAGACGATGACGGAAGACACGCGTACTGAGCGGAAGGAATTCCTGCAGTGCATCTACATATTCAGTCAGCAATAAGTCTCGTAGCTCCGGTGCATAATTAGCTCGTGTCTGCCAAAGGAACGATGCTACATCATAATAGATCGGACCTTCGTAGCCTCCCTGGAAATCTATAAAGGCGGGTTTCCCTTCGTCGATCATGACATTACGACTCTGGAAGTCACGGTAGAGGAATCCCCACTTCTCGTCCTCGTTCGTACAGTCGAGCAAGGCGGTGGTGAGTTTCTCAAAGTCTGCTTCGAGTCGCAGCTCATCCATCGGATAACCGGTGAGCTTGAGGAAACAATACTTAAAGTAGTTGAGGTCCCAACGGATAGTTGTGCCGCAGAAGCGTGGCTCACGGAATCCATCGACCTTGAAGTCAAAATTCTCTGCTGTCTTGAACTGGATGGCAGGCAACTGTCGCATCACCTTTTTGAGGAGCTCCTCTCCTTCTTCCTGACGTTCTGGTTTACTGATGATGTCGTAGAGTGACGTTGCACCCAGGTCCTGCTGTAGATATCGCATCTCATCGTCAGAAGCAATGAAGACGCGTGGCACAGAAAGTCCTTGTTCATACATGTGACGAGCCAGAGCAAGGAAAGCGTGGTTTTCTTTGGCATTCTCTCCTATCACACCGATGACCGAACCTGCATCAGGTTCTGATCCGTGCCAGAGACGAAAATATCGGCGGTTGCTGGCAGCGCCTCCTAACAGTTTGACGCGTGCCGGTTCCTGACCGAAAAACTCTTTGTATAATTGAGTAAGAAGTTGCATATTATTTGTAAACAAATAGGACAATTGAAAAATAAAAATTTTTTCATTGTTTTTATTGTGGGCAAAGATAAGTCTATTTTCTATGAAATCCAAAAAAAGAATAGAAAAATTTTGTATTGAGATAAAAAATAACTATCTTTGCACCCGATTTCTTAAAAGAACGATGCAAAACCCCGACGTACAGAACGTGATGAATAGCCTGGGTATCTTCGGAAGGAGTCCACTTCTGATGCAGGCTTTGAACGCTGCCATACAGGCGGCGCCTTTTGACGTGAGTGTACTCGTGACGGGTGAGAATGGCGTCGGCAAGGAGGTTTTTCACCGCATATTGCACAATTATTCGCCACGTAAGCATAATAAATGTATCGCTGTCAATTGTGGTGGTCTACCAGAAGGTACCATCGACTCTGAGCTCTTCGGCCATGTGAAAGGTGCGTTTACTGGAGCTACATCTGACCGTAAGGGTTATTTTGAGGAAGCTGATGGTGGAACGATCTTCCTCGATGAGATCGGGGAACTCCCAGCCATCACTCAAGCCCGTCTGTTGCGTGTACTTGAGACCGGAGAATACTACCGTGTGGGCAGTAGTGAGGTGCGCAGGACCAATGTCCGTGTCGTGGCTGCCACCAATGTAGATTTGCGTCAGGCCATCCATGATCATAAGTTCCGTGAAGACCTTTTCTATCGTCTTTCTACCATCACGATAAATGTTCCTTCACTGCGTGATCGTCAGGAAGATATAGACCTCCTCTTCCGTAAGTTCGCTAACGATATTTCTGGCAAGTACCGTATGCCTAAAATCGAACTGACTGAGGGCGCTAAGCATCTCCTCCTCGCCTATCAGTGGCCAGGCAATGTGCGTCAGTTGCTGCATACGGTTGAAGAGATCTCAATTGTCGAAACTGAGCGTGTCATCACCCCACAGATCCTGCAGCGTCATCTGCCATTATTTGTGAGTGGCGTCAGTGTAGGCGGAGCAGCAAGCGATGGAGGTTCTACTTTCGGTCCTGGAGAGAAAGAGATGCTCTATAAGGTTATCTTCGACATGCGTCAGCAATTGATGGAGATACGTGAGAAGTTAGGTATGAACACCACATCAGGCATGTCTCATCCTACGCATCATCTTATTGCTTCTGACACAACGTCTTCTGAGCCAGTTAGTATTCATGTAGAGAAGTCTCCTACTGCGCTCTCAGGTCAACTGGAGGAAATTGAGGAAGCCATGGAGGTTGAGCAGACAGGCTCTGTGATTAGAACTATGGAAGAAATTGAGAAGGAGGCTATCCAACAAGCTCTTGAGCGTAACAACGGTAATAAGCGCAAGGCTGCTGAGGAACTCCAGATTTCAGAAAGAACCATCCATCGAAAGATTCAGGACTACGGACTCTGAGCCAATAAATGGTGAGGAATGTCGTATTTGCTATAAATTTATTATGAGAAAATTCTTTATTTTCGCCATCATATCATTGATCACCGCTATCGGTGTTACCTCTTGTGCCATCAGCTATAAGCTCAATGGTGCGAGTATCGACTATGAATCTACCAAGACCATCAGCTTTGAGTACATTCCTATCAAGGCGGCTATGGTGTATCCACCTTTGGCAGTGACCTTCAATGATGAGTTGCAGGCTAAATACGCTAATCAGACCAAGCTGGAGCAGGTTAAGACCAATGGCGATTTGCAGCTCAGTGGTGCCATTACAGGATATTCTCTGGCACCTCAGGCTGTCAAGCAGGATGCTTATGCTGCTGAGACGCGTCTGACGATCAAGGTAAAGATTAAGTTTGTCAATAAGGCAAATAAGTCGGATAACTTTGATAAGGAGTTCAGCGCTTATCGTGACTTCGATGCTACACAGATGATTACCGACGTGCAGGATGGTCTGTGTGAGGAGATGGTCAAGGAACTCGTTGAGCAGATCTTCAACGCTACCGTGGCTAACTGGTAAAACCATAATACACTACATCGGATGATCGAGACTTGGTTAAAGAATCCCGAAGAGATGGGTGCAGAGGCGGTTGCTAAGCTCCCTGAACTGATAGAGAAGTACCCCTACTGTGCTTCCTATCGGCTTCTCTATGTCGTCGCTTTGGCCAACGTTCATTCTACTCGTCTTGAGCAGGAACTCCGTCAGCATTCGGTTGCATTACCCGAGCGTACCAAGCTCTTCCAGATGGTCAATAAAGGCGAGTATGAGTGGGTCTCTCTGATGCAGCAGCTTGACGAAGCTCGCAGGAATAAGCCAGAAGTCAATGACTTCGAACTCATTGATAAGTTCCTCTCAACCGTGCGTGACAATCAAGGCAATGAGATCAGTTATAACGTAGAGGATATTGTATCAAATCCTACTGTTCTCGATGAGGATTTCGCAGAGGAAGAAGTTGCTTCTATAGACATTGATCCTACTCAGGATGAACTCATCGACAACTTCTTGTTGGCCGAGTCACAAGGTACACTTTTTGTCCCACAGGCAGAACCTACGATCGAAGACGAAGATGGTGTTTCTGTAGTCGACAGAATTGCTGATCGTGCATTTTTAACCGAGAGTTTGGCAAAGGTATATGTCAAACAGCACAAATATGAGCAGGCTTTAGCCATTTTTTTGGAGTTAAATTTGAAATATCCAAAAAAAAATTGTTACTTTGCAGACCAAATTCGGTACCTCGAGAAGATTATCGAGTATCAGAAGCAGAAATAATCGGTGGGCCAATGAGGAGAAAGCCGATGTTTTGAATCCGAAGAAAATAAAAAAATAATAATCAAATAAATCAAAAAACAAAATGGTAGTTCTTACTGTAATCATTGTAATCATCAGCATCGTTCTTGTTGCTGTAGTATTGCTTCAGAAGTCTAAGGGTGGCGGTCTCGCTGCTGGTTTCGGTGGTGGCAACCAGATCATGGGTGCTCCTAAGACTGCAGACTTCCTTGAGAAGGCAACTTGGACTCTTATGGGTGTTGTTGCAGTTTTCTGCATCTGCTGCACTCTTATCCTCGGCAACGCTGGCAACGCCGTTAAGGGCTCTGCTATCGAGGCAATGGAGGGTACTTCTGCTCCTGCACTTCCTGAGCAGGTTAGCGAGGATGCTCCTGCTGCTGACGCTCCAGTTGAGAATGCAGAGTAATCTGCAATCCTACTCCACTTCGAAGGATTACAATACGAAATCCGCCAAGCACAATCACATGTGTCTGGCGGATTATTTTTTTATGAATTATGAATTCTCTCAATTAAGGATTAAGAATTCCTTCTCTTATGCAGATATCGTAGCGAGAAGAACAAAGCCACAATTATGACGATCTCCATGCTACAGATCTTCCAGAAGTCCTCTGGTAGTTTCCATCCATTCTCTTTCGTCATAAATACTGTCATGACGATGAAATAAATCAGCATGATCGATGGAAGGACGATGTATTTCGGATATTTCTTCATGTAGTTATTCTATTTTGGTACCGTGCTTGATAAGCTCCTGATAAATCTCTACGCAGCTGATAGCATCGAGCGAAGCATAAGCCTGTTGTGCGAATGAGAGCTGGTCGGCTTCCCAGTTAGTCATCTGCTGGCGCTTAGAAAGGCGCTTCTCAAAGACACAGGCATAGATCTTGGCCAGGCTCTTGTCTGTAATGCCATATTCTGTTACGAGCTGCTGTAGTTCGATGAACCCTTTAGGCTCAAGAGTACGCCACTTGTTGAGATTACGGAAGTCATCTGGCGTACTGAGGCCAACCTTGGTAATCTCAGGATCCTCCAGCAAGTCCTTCAGGCAGTTAGGCAATTCTTTGATCTTACTGAGTCTGAAGAGAAAACAGAATCGGCCGATAGAGAGCTGCACAAGCGCAACCTTGTGATATTCTCCTTTCTTGAATGACGGACGCGTCTCCGTGTCGAACCCTACAGGACACTTAGCTTCGCGAATCTGACGTACAGCGATCTCTGCCTGCTCCAGATTGATCACAGTGACAGGATGGCCGTCAAACTCACGTTGTGGCAATTCTGCTATTTCCTCTTTTGTGATGCTTGTTCTCATGTTGCAAAAAATCGCTTTCTGCTATTTTACTCTTAATTCGTGCAATGGTCTCATGGCATTGACCAGCTTCTGTCCCCAGTAGCTTGAGAAATTCTCTTTCACCTTGACAATCGCATCATTCATCGTAATCTCGTTCTGCTCTGCAAAGGCTGCCACGAAGTTCTTCAGGTCTTGATAGATGTCGGCCAGATCTTCGCTGATTGTAGCCATCATCGGACCTTCACTATACTGCATATCCGGTGTGAACACCTCGAGATACTCGTCATCAGCACGCAGCAGATTCCAGACCGACTGACGCACGTCTTCATAGTCCTCCTCTGTCACAATCTCCTGCAGATCGTCGATCCCCTCTTCCTCAAGGTCTGGCAATAACGAAGCCTTCACATAGATGAGAGGCAGTACCATCGTGATTTTCTTCAGGAAGTCTTCACGCTCAGTACCAGCTGCACGCAGTTTCTCCAGATACACACAGTATTCGGCCGATACGGTGACCATATCGATGACACCAGGCATCTTCATCGGATTTGTCTCATTCATAAAGTGTACAATGCTTTTTCTTTGATATAACTTAATACTTGAGGATCAATCAGCTTAGGTCGCTCATCACGAGCAATGGCTTCACGGATCTCCGTGCTGCTGATATCATATTGTGGCGCCTCTACAAACTGCACGTGAGCGGTCAGTTCCTTGAGCGCTTCTACCGTCTCCTGTTTATATCCAGGTCGTGGATAGACAATCAGGTGGAAGTCCGTCAGGATCGTGTCATACGCACGCCAGCGGTCAAAGATCAGCCAGTTGTCCATGCCTACGATCAGGTAGAACTCCTCTCCTGGGAACAGCTTCTGCAGCGCCTGTAGCGTATTGACCGAATAATTAGGTCTAGGCAAAGTATCTTCAATGCAGCATATTCTTAATCCCCGATGACCAGCGATGGCCAGTTCGAGCATCTTCTGTCGGTCCTCATCCGGAGCCAGAGCGTCAGCAGAATGAGCCTTCAGTGGATTCAGTGGACTCCGGATCAGCCACACTTCATCAACGACTCCCTCTTTTACCAGGTAGTCGCAGAGTGCAATGTGACCTTCATGCACAGGATTAAAGCTACCGCTGTAGATACCTATTTTCATCCCTCAATAAACTCTCTCACTACATTAAGAGTCTCAGCTTTTGCTGTCTCTAGATCATCGTTGACAATGACCTTGTCAAACTGTGGTGCAAAAGTCAGCTCGTAAGCAGCCTTGTCGAGTCGCTGCTGGATGACTTCCTCTGCATCCGTTCCTCGACCATGCAGACGACGGCTCAGTTCCTCTATTGAAGGTGGCTGGATGAAAAGGCTCATAGCTCGGTCACCATAGAACTTCTTGATATTTACACCACCCTTGACATCCACGTCAAAGAGAACGGTATAACCAGCCTCAGAGAGGCGCTCTACTTCGCTCTTGAGTGTACCATAGAACTTATCAGTATATACCTCCTCATACTCCAGAAACTCGTCATTAGCGATACGCTGACGGAAGTCTTCAGGAGTCAGGAAGTAATAGTCCTTGCCATGTACCTCCTGTCCGCGTGGAGCACGTGAAGTACAAGACACTGAGAATGCCAGATCATTACGCTGTGACATCAGATACTGCACCAGCGTGCTCTTGCCACTGCCTGAAGGGGCGGAAAATATAATGAGTTTACCTTTCATAGTTATGTTATTTTGGGATTTAGAGGATACTAGAGAATCAAGGGATAGAATATATTACAGTACATTGAGCACCTGTTCCTTGATCTGCTCCAGTTCGTCCTTCATCTTGACGACGATACGCTGCATCTCTGCCTGGTTGCTCTTGCTGCCCAGGGTATTGATCTCACGGCCCATCTCCTGAGCAATGAATCCGAGCTTCTTGCCATGTCCACCAGCATCCATCTCGCTATCCATGGTCTCCAGGAAGTAGTCGAGGTGGTTGGTGAGGCGATGCTTCTCCTCGTTGATGTCGAGCTTCTCGATGTAGTAGATCATCTCCTGCTCCAGACGGTTCTTGTCATAGTCTACAGGGAGTTTCTCCAGACGATCCAGGAGGTTCTGACGGATCTTCTCTGTCCTCTCCTTCTCGTATGGCTCTACGCTGACAAGCAATGCACGGATATTGGCAATCTTCTCAGTAAAGACACGATACAGAGACTCACCTTCCTGCTTACGGAATGCTACGATATTGGCC
Organism: Bacteroidales bacterium; assembly: GCA_045600445.1. Classification (GTDB taxonomy): domain Bacteria; phylum Bacteroidota; class Bacteroidia; order Bacteroidales; family UBA3663; genus Liminaster. The sequence continues at coordinate 24,559 of JAZRXZ010000160.1, forward strand.
AACGCCTGCTTGACGACTTCTGCCACCGCATTGAGCTCCTCAGCCTCTACTGCCTGTGGCTGCTGCACGCTGATGACCTCTGGCATGCGAAGCAAGAGCTGGAGCATCAGAGCCGAAGAATCTCCTGCCAGCCCTGGCTGAGCAAGGTTAAGCTCCTTGTACAGACCATCTATCTGCTGCTTATAAGCCTTCACAACCTCGGTGTTGATACGAGGTGTCGTCTCACTTGCCATCAGTTCTACGCTGACCAGGAAGTCCACCTTACCACGCTGCAGTTCACGCTGTATCATCTGACGGAACTCCATCTCACGTTCACGATACTGAGGACATACCTTCGACATCAGATCGAGCTGCTTTGAGTTGAGAGACTTGATCTCCACCGTTACCTTCTTATGAGCTATCTCGGCCGTTGCCTTGCCGAAACCGGTCATTGACTGGATCATATAATGTTAATTACAAATTACTAATTACAAATTACATTCTGCGAGCAGAAAATTTTGGCAAATATACTGATTTTTTCGATTACTCGTACCAATACATCATTAATTTTATTATATTTGCACCGAAAATATAGAAAATATGGCAAATATACTTATGATTGAGACATCGACCAAAGCCTGTAGCGTGGCTTTGAGTCATGATTTCAATATAGAATTCAATAAAGAGACGCTCGAAGGTCCTAACCACGCTATAGCCTTGGGTTCCTTTGTCGAAGAAGCAATGCAGTACGCTCGTGAGCATGATATCATGCCCGATGCTATTGCCGTCTCAGCAGGCCCTGGCAGCTATACTGGCCTCCGTATCGGTGTCAGCGAAGCCAAGGGTCTCGCCTTTGGTCTTAACAAGCCTCTTATCGGTGTCAATACGCTCAAGGCGCTTTGTTGCCAGATTATGTTCCGTCCGGATGTAGAGTCAGCGATGGAAGAAGGTGCGCTCTACTGCCCTATGATCGACGCTCGCCGTATGGAGGTCTATTGCGCACTTTATGACCAGGCTCTCGGTGAGGTCAAGCCTGTGGCAGCAGAGATCATCGACGAGAACTTCCTCCGTGAGCAGCTCGATGAGCATATCATCTATTTCTTTGGTGATGGTGCAGACAAGTGCGAGGGTGTCATCAATCATCCGAATGCTCGTATTCTTAAGAATGTACGTGTGCTCGCACGTGACATGATGGCCCTCTCCGTTCAGGCTTTCAACCGTGGCCGATTCGAAGACACCGCCTATTTTGTGCCATTCTATCTCAAGGAATTCCAGGCAACTAAGTCAAAAAATCCACTTGAACTATAATGCAAAACTACAACACCCAGCTCCCTCAGATCACTCTCCCCGAGTATGGACGTAACATACAGCAGCTTGTAGAGTACTGCAAGACCATCCCTGATCGCGCTAAGCGTACCAGCTACGCTTACGGCATCGTTGATATCATGGCCGACCTGAAAAGCGAAGCCGAAGGTGTCGACGACCTCAAGCCTATCCTCTGGGATCAGTTGGCCATGATCTCTAACTATGAGCTTGATGTTGACTACCCCTATCCTATCACTCCACGGGAGAAGCTCTCTGACCGACCAGAGATCCTTCACAACCCACAGAAGGATTTCATCCGCTGGCGCATGTATGGTAAGGTTGTTGAGGACATGATAGCACGTGCAAGCATTATAGAAGATCCTGAGCAGCGCGTCCGTCTCTTCGAGCTCTGTGCCAACCACATGAAGCTCCATTTCCACAAGACCTATCCGAATGCTGATGAGGACAATCAGAAGATTCTCAATGACCTGCTCGAATATACCCACGGCAAGTTTGCCGGTGAGATCCGTCAAATCAGCCTTGGCACAATCAAGGAGCTTCAGGTCAATAACCAGTATGATCCAGCAGCGTTAGAGGCTGTCAGCAAGAAAAAGAAGAAGAAAAAGAAGAAATAAGTGTTCACACGAATTCCGGCGATCCTTTCCTGCAAACGAGAAGGGATCGCCGGAATCTTTGTGAGCACTTCCTGCAATAAAAATAGGTACAAACGTAATCGGGACGTCCGATCCTGCAAGTAAAATAGGTATGCACGAAATCAGGACGTCTGATCTTGTAACAAATAACGGACAACCTGCATGCAGGACGTCCGTTATTGTTATTATTTTGAGTTTACTTCCTTCTGGCACTCCACAATCGCATCGCGGAACTTTTGTTCTGCACAAAGTCGTGCGAATCCTGCTGAGGCGGCAAGGCGAGCAGCTTCGACATCACTCTGGTAATGGTAACCGAGGATGACGCGGCTCTGTCCGATCTGGTAGCCTACGTTGAGGATCTCGTTGGCATGGTCTGGGAAGACGGCTACGAGAAGCATGGCTGCTGCCCATCCACGGACAGTATGACCTGATGGATAAGAGGTGAAGTCGGTCGGAGACTCGTCCTCTGGAACAGGTGTATGCTCCTGGAAGTGCTGGTACGGACGATGACGTGCGTAGCGGTTCTTGGCTTTCTGGATAGAAGAACGGACGTCCTGCATCACACCCATGATGGTATTGGCCAGATAGGGATATTTCTCAGGAGTCAGCTCCTTGCCTACTGCTCCTGAGAAGCGCTGCATGAAGTACTCGATGCTTGTCTCTGCATCCCATACCGCTGTGTCGCCTCGCTGCGTATTGCGTATCTCCTTATGGAGGAAATACTGGATACTATCATTGACAAAGAGCGGGTCGCCTGGAGCTGGTGGCGCAGGCAGGAAGTAGTAGGCATCGGGCATGTAGCTGTCCGAGTAATCATTGCCTTTGTCGATGAAGCTGACGCCGTAGAAGGGACGTGCGTTAGGTTCATGTGCCTGCTGCATTGAGGCGACTTGTACGATTTGTTCTCCTTCGGCCGAGGCTTGTGTGCTGTTCTCGTTAGAAGAAGCGCTGCATGAGGCCAGCAGAAGGGACATTACAAGTGTGAGAAGTGCTAGAGTCTTATACATTATTATGATGGAATTATAAATCATTGAGGAGGATTGATCAACTGCCGAACTCATTCAATCCATAGTTGCGACTGATCTCGTTATATCGGGCAATCAATTCGGCTCTATTCGGACAGCGCGTCTGTGTGAAATGGAAATAGAGAATCTCACGAAGAGCTTGTGCGATGGTAGGATCCTTACGCTCTGTATCAAGTTCATAAGCGCGATCATACCACTCTGATGACTGCTTATAGAGCGGAGCTAAGGTGCTGAAGTACTGACCAGTCTTACGCTGATTATAAAGTGACTCCTTGGTCTTTACGGCCCGGTTGTAATAGATACGTCCGATATGTGAGCAGACATCCATCTGCAAGGAGTCGTATGCGTATGACTTGAGATAGATCTGAAGAGCCTCGACGGGATGATCTTCTATCTCATGGAGCTGACCAAGGATATTGAGGACCAGGACATCTGTCGAGTCGATTTCGATAATACGATCGGCCACGACCTTGGCAGTGTCCCACTCCTGCTTGTCGATGTGCAGCTGCAGGAGGTTCTTCTGGAACCAGGTATCATCAGGCATGACGTCTATGGCACTACGCAACTCATTCTTCATGGCCAGCGTATCGGCCAATGTAGCGTAGATGCTGACGGTACTGCGATAAACCTTGTCTGGCTGGTACTGACGGTGTTTCAAGCTGTCGTAATAGACCAGAGACTCGTCATAACGTCCTAGGGCTGTAGTGATGCTGGCACAGTTAGAGAGTGTACGGCTCTGGGTAGAGTCGGCCAGATAGGTTGCAAATCCTTTATAGGTGATCGAATCGTTCTTATAGATATCAAGCAAGAAAGGTGACTGAGAACCATTGAATGACATCTGGAACTCTTCGAGTGACTGTTCGAGTTTCTTCTCCTTAAAGCTCTGTCCTGCATTGACCTGGAAACCTTTCGTAATCAGATAGTAACCGAGCGCTTTCTGCTGCAATGAGGAGATGTTCTTGAGCGCTTTTTTATTATATACGTCTGGATTTGCCTGAAACTCGTTATAGGCCTTCTGGTAATACAGATAGCACTTCTTGGCAGCTGCCAGACACTCCTTCTCGTTGGTCTTACCTCCGGAAGCTGGCTTATTACGCTCGTAATTGAAAGACATGTCTTCTACCTGTCCGGCCAGTGCATAGTATTCGGCCATAGGCTGCTGCAGAGAGTCTGCCAGATAGATCAGACGGTTGACGTGCTTTCTGCCATCGGCAATATTGAGGGTTCGTGCATTGCCTATGGCACGATTAGTCAGTTTAGTATGAAACGCAAGACTATCCTTGAAAGCCTTGTTGAGCTCCTCTCCTCTCGAAGGAAAGAAAAATATAGCAAGTATAAATAGTATAGTAACGCGGTATAGTTTCATTGAAATAAATAATTAGGGGCGTACGGTGATGTGGAAACATGGCTGCTTGACCTCATATTTGACGTAGCAGTAACCTTGCTCCTGCAGGTCATAGAGCGCGCGTGCCAGGTCTTCCTTGAGCTTGCCTTCGTAGGTCTTGCCTCGTATATCGAAACGCGTATACGTGATGTCGACCGTTGTGGCATAGCAGTGTGTAGAGTTCTCTGAAGCGTTGACATTGCCTCGGCGAAGACGCTTTACGTCTGCCTGAGTGCGCAGCACACTGGAGATGATGAATCGGCTATGTGTGCCATTATATTCCTGCATAAGTCGACCAAGATCGGTCAGGAAGTCTGCTGCCTTCGGTACGAGATACGGTACGGATTGTGTCAGCTTATCGATCTTATAATACTTGGTATCATGGAGTTCGACGAGTTTGTCCTTGTACTTCGGAATGTCATCACGCGAACTGAGCGGATGGATTCCCAGACGACGTGCAGCGGACATGTGGACATCGTTGATATGCGCAAAGTCTTTGTGGAAGTTAGGACGGCGCTTCGGATGTTGCTTGTCTGCAGGAACCGGGAACTTAAAGTGGTTTCTGCCAGGTCGGCTGTATTCCTCTGCTGAAGCATAACCATCGTCCTCCTCTTCGGCATGATGTCCAATAAACAGTTCACTGATAAACTCTGACGTCATACCGACGATATAGGACGCACCTCGATAAGTGCCGTAGCAGAAATATCCAAAGCCTATAAGTACAAAGAGCACAATGCACAGGCCTGTGATATGGCGAGGCCAGTAACTCAGCGACCAATAGCGGCGTTCTGCCCAACTGAGAGCGAAGAATATGTAGTGTCGGATACGTTTCATGAAATCTCTCCAGCAATACTTTTAGGGATTAGTTGACAGACATCCTGCTGCGAATAGCCCTGACCGAGCAGGAACATCAGTTTGACCAAGGTCGCTTCGGACGTCATATCTCCTCCACTGATGACACCTGCTTGAATAAGGCAATTGCCTGTCTCGTAGATATTCATCTCTACTGCGCCTGCCAGACATTGTGTAACATTGACAATCACTATGCCACGCTTGATGGCGTCGCTTAGTTCCTGAATAAACCAGTCTGCAGTCATGGCATTGCCAGCACCGTAGGTCTCAAGTACTACGCCACGTAGGCCTGGGATGGTCAGAATGCTGTGTACCGTATTCTGGTTGATGCCCGGGAAGAGCTTGAGGACTACGACATCCGTACACATCGTATAATATGGATGGAGGTCGTCCTCTCGCTTAGGGAAGAGAATATGATGATGTGCCCATGAGATATGCACACCTACTCGTGCCAATGGCGTGTAGTTAGGCGATGTAAAGGCGTTGAACTCTTCACTCGACTGCTTCTTGCTACGATTACCTCGGAGCAATGTACCCTGGAAATAGATACAGACCTCAGGAACGTATGGCAGGCCGATCTTGTCGCGTGAAGCAGCAATCTCGATGGAAGTGATCAGGTTCTCCTTGCCATCGGTACGCAAGACACCGATTGGGAGCTGCGAACCCGTAAGCACGACTGGCTTGCCGAGGTTCTGGAGCATGTAGCTGAGTGCCGAAGCTGTGTATGCCATCGTGTCTGTGCCATGCAGGATCACGAAGCCGTCGTATGAGTTATAATGGTCGACAATAATGTGCACGAGTCTTGCCCACAGATCCGGATTCATATTGCTCGAATCTATAGGCGGCTCAATCTGCAGGGTATTGATGTTGACCTGCAACTGAGAAAGTTCAGGAACGTGACTGACCAGATGCTTGAAGTCAAGTGGCTCGTGTGCTCCTGTGGTGCGGTTCTTTACCATACCGATGGTACCACCGGTGTAGATCAGAAGGACGTTTGGCACAATAATAAAATTAAAAGTGAATAGTAAAACTATTTACTGACCTCTACTCGCTGTGTCTTAGGCATTTCAGCATTGCGACGATTGGTCTGAGTGACTACGCTCTGTGCAAGGCTGAGGAACGACTGTCCGACCATCGAATTAAGATCAAGCACGATCGGCTGGCCATTGTCTCCCTTCTCGCAGATACCTTGCACGACAGGGATTTGAGCCAACAGAGGGATACCAGTCTCATCAGACATACGCTTGACGCCTTCTTTACCAAAGATATAGTACTTGTTGTTTGGCAATTCTGCTGGAGTAAACCATGCCATGTTCTCAACCAGGCCGAGGACAGGGACGTTGATCTTCTCGTTCTGGAACATATCGATACCCTTGCGACAATCAGCAAGCGCAACCTCCTGAGGAGTGCTGACTACGACTGCACCTGTCAATGCAAGTGTCTGCACGATGGTGAGATGGATATCTGAGGTTCCTGGAGGGAGATCGATGAGGAAATAATCCAGCTCACCCCAGTCAGCATCGCCAATAAGCTGCTTGAGTGCACTGCCTGCCATCGAGCCACGCCATACGGTAGCAGAATTAGGATCGACAAAGAAGCCTACTGAGAGCATCTTGACGCCATACTTCTCTGCAGGGATCAGGAGATCACGACCATCGATGTGCTGAGCGTAAGCCTGGAAGTCCTCCAAACCGAACATCTTTGGCATAGAAGGTCCGAAGACGTCAGCATCGAGCAAACCTACCTTGTAGCCGAGCATGGCTAAGCCACAGGCGAGGTTGGCAGAGACGGTGCTTTTGCCTACGCCACCTTTACCAGAGGCGATGGCGATGATGTTCTTAACCTTAGGGAGGAGCTTATCTGGCTCAGGACGTGGAGCCTGACGGAGCTTGACTTTGATCTCTGGCTGCACCTCCTCTCCCATCTGCTGACAGTAATGGATGAGGTTAGCTTCTGCTGCCTTGAGGACCGACTTCATGAAAGGATCGGTCTCCTTATCAAATATGAGGCTGAAGGTCACTTTAGAGCCTTCGATGCGGATATCATCTTCTACCATGCCGCTCTCTACCAGGTTCTTCTTGGTGCCTGGATAGATCACTTGCTCGAGGGCGGTGGTGATGAGTTTGGGATATAAAGCCATATCTTAAGTTTAGAGTTTAATGTTTAGAGTTGAGAGTAGTTATTAAGTTTAGAGTTGATTAGAGTTATTTGTGTTGGGAATAGTAGTTTATTAATTATAAGGAGTTAGTCGAAAACAAAGCACAAACTTAACTCTAAACTAATAAACTACTCTAAACACTAAACTCTTAACTCTAAACTAAACATGTAAGTTAAGTGCACTACGTTTGTCACGCCCGAATGAGCGATAAGAGTCGAGCTCGATCTCTACCTCAGGTTCTACCCACTGCTCACGAGGCTGTGGCTCGATGCATAGATACTTGATGTCAAGTCCTCGGGCAATCCATTGAGCCTCATAATAGGTACGGATGCCACGGAGCGCTTCGATGGTCTCAGGAGAGGCAAAACCTTCATCTGAATAGAGATTGCGCGTAGACGCGAGGATAGGAAGGTTATTGGCCTTTGCCATCTCCTCTGTGTAGGTAAAGAGGAAGTTGCTGTCAGACTTGAGATGCACAAGACCGCCTGGCTTGAGGATGTTGAGATAGCGACGCTGGAACATCGTGCAGGTAAGGCGCTTGTTGACCTTCTTCATCTGAGGATCAGCGAATGTGATCCAGATCTCAGCTACCTCACCAGGAGCAAAGAAACGCTCTATAAGCTCGATGTGTGTGCGAACGAAAGCTACATTAGATAATCCACGCTCAATGGCATCGGTAGCACCTGTCCACATACGCGCTCCCTTGATGTCGAAGCCGATGAAGTTCTTGTCAGGATAGCGCTCAGCGAGTCCTACTGTATATTCTCCGCGACCACAACCGAGTTCGATGACGATGGGATTATCATTGTGGAAGTATTCCTCATGCCATCGGCCCTGAAGGGGGAAGCCTGTCTCCTCTAATTGCTCAAAGGTATATTGATATACGTTGGGATATTCTGCCATGTCGGCAAACTTGGCCAACTTATTCTTTTTTGCCATAAATAATCTTTAGTAATAGTTTCCAGAAACGCTCTACACTGTCTACCTCTACTGATTCGAGTGGAGAGTGTGGATGATGGATATTTGGTCCGATGCTGATGATCTGCAAGTCAGGATACTTCTCGCTGATGACACCACATTCCAGGCCACAGTGTACTTGTGAGACCTTCATCGTCTCGTCTGCTTTGAGCGCCTGTTTCACGAGCGGAGCGTCGACTGGGATGCTCCATGAATCGTATGCCGAACTGAAGTCAACGCGAGCTCCAGCCAGGTTGAATGCACTCTGGATGCTCGATGCCAAGGCGCGCTTACGCTCCTCGTCCATGCTACGTACGAGCATAAGCACCTGTGCAGTGCCGTCAGGCAGGGTCTTCACGCTGGCCATGTTGCTACTGGTATCTACATGACCGTTGGTAGGCTTGCCATCGACCTTGATATGAGCCCAGCGCCATACACCATCAAAGGCTGCTTCGACAGAATTGATCAGGTCATCCTGTACCTCTACAGGAAGCAACGCTGATGGGAGCTCTGTACGCTCAGCATAGAACGTAAGATTGGATTCCAGGCCATTGAACTCATCGCGATAGACCATCTGATAGTAGCGTGCCTCTTCAATGATAGAATCTACGACCTCGCTTGGGACAGTGATGATAGCCGTTGCCTGTCGTGGGATGGCATTGCGCAATGTTCCACCATTAACACTTGCCAGACGAGCCTCGAAGTTGACGACAGCATGCTTCAGGAAGCGATTCATGAGCTTGCAGGCGTTGCCGAGGCCTAAGTGGATATCCATGCCACTATGACCACCACGGAGGCCAGAGAGCGTAAGTTTGACGGCCTCGTCGCCATCAGGAAGGTTCTTATCCAGACGGTACTTCATGACCGCCTTCAGATTGACGGCACCTGCACAACCCGTCATCAGGACACCTTCTTCTTCGGTATCAAGGTTGATGAGTTTGTTGCCACGCAACCAGTCTTCACGGAGCAGACGTGCACCCGTCATACCTGTCTCCTCGTCGACGGTGAAGAGAAGTTCAAGTGATCGCTGTTCGATCTCTCCTGCCGACATTGCAGCCATAATACCCAGCATAGCAGCTACACCGATGCCATTGTCTGCACCGAGGCTGGTACCTTCGGCCATGACCTGTCCGTCTTTGCAGACAAGTTTCAGAGGATCCTTATTGAAGTCGAAATTGGCACCTTCTGCTATTTGTGGCACCATATCGATATGCGACTGCAGGATAATCGGAGTCTCTCCTGTATCAAGAATAGGAAGGCGGACGAGAATATTGCCAGCAGCATCTTCTTCTGGCAGGTAGCCGCATTCCTGCGCAAAATTCATGATATATTCGCGAAGTGCATTCAGATTGCCACTAGGATGAGGAATCTGAGAGATGGCATTAAACTGATGCCAGAGTCGTTTAGGTTCGAGTTCGGTAATCTGTCGGATCATGTTAGTATGGTTAAGAGGGGTTGCTTACTTCTTTCTGTTCCTTGATCTTCTTTTTCTGTATGGCCACATACGCCAATGCATAGAGTCCTAAGGCGAGGACAAACATCTGCTCAAGTGTCCATGCAACGATAGAGAAGATAATGGCATGTTCTTTATCAATATTATATTGCATCAAGGCAAAGATCACCATCGCCTGCCATGCTCCCAGACCACCCTGGATAGGAAGAATCTGTGCAATGGTACCCATCACAAAGACAGATAGGCAAGCCAGTATACCGAGATGAGAAGTAAAGTCGAAGAAATAGAACTGAGTCAGTGTATTGATGAAATACAGGATCCAGATGACGGCCGACCAGCCGAGATAGCTCCATATATTCGGGAGATCCTTGAGGCTGCAGAAGCCGTTCCAGAGATTCTTGCAGACTTCGAGCGCTGACTTATAAGGTCCCCAGTCCTTCAGGCGAGGATAAAGCAGATACCAGACAAGGCCGAGGACACACAGGATAATCAGTAGCCACCCCCATGCAGGTATCAGTGCATCCGACTCAGGACGGATCTCCCCTCCTGCTGCTGCAATGGCTTCTTCCTTGCCATTGCCCAAGAAGAACTTCATCAATACCTTGGCTTCGATGCAGAGCGTAATGACAACGAACAGGCAACTGAACAGGATGTCACACAGTCGCTCAGAAAGGATCGTACCACCTACTGTTGAGAACGCCTTACCATTGGTATGAGCGATATAGTTGCATCGCCAGAACTCACCGAGACGAGGGAATACGAGGTTCATTCCGTAGTTGCCGAAGAATGATACACTCATCTCATGGAGCGAAGGATTGACCCCTACCGTACGTAGCTGCTGACGCCAGCGGATGCCTCGCACCACATTGGCCAGCAATGCAAACAGCCATGAGATAATGACCCACCACCACGAGATGCCTTTGCGCACGGTATCCATCAGCAGGTCCATATCGACCTTTTGCAGGAAGAATACCACGATACCGATGCCAAAAGCCAGTGGCAGCAGGAACTTGATGAGTTTCTGTATCTTTTTTTGCATTTTCAAACTTAATAATTAACCCAACTACTCTTCTTTCGATTTAGCACTGCAGAAACCCTGATAGGTGTCGAGTACTTCATGCAGGTAGTTGATCGTAAAGTTGCCATTACACGGTCCGAGTTTCACGACAGGCATGCCGTAGTACTTCGGATCAGACTTCAGTCGCAGACACTGCTCTACATTGTCATACCAGATCGAACTGTTATAGCCGAGCTCTTCAGCCAGATTGATAGCATCAATGATGTGACCAGGACCGATGTTATAGCTTGCGATGGTAAAGTAAGTCAGATCCTGTTCTGAGACATTCGGGAGCTTACGCCTCAGGCTCCTTTGTATGTTACTCAGAAGTTCCACAGCCAGCGTGACATTGATCGAAGGATCGATGACCTCGTCTTCCGTATAGCCAAAGCCTCTGACCGTAGCAGGCATGAGCTGCATCAGGCCGATAGGGCCTCTCGAAGAGATCTGTGTGTGATCAAATTTAGTCTCAATATAACCGATGGCAGCCAGCAGTCGCCAGTCCCAGTCGATGACTTTGGCACAACGCTGGAAGATCGTATCGTAGGGCGACAGCATACCATCTGTCAGCTTGAAGTTGTAGCGATGCGAATGACGGCCTTTGTCTTTCTGATAATACCGCTTATGTGTCACAGAATAGAAAGGCGCTGTCTGCGTAGAGTCGATCAACTGCATCACAGAGTCGATCCTGTTGCGCAGAGTGTCAGCTCCTGTGATCGCAAACCAGCTGAATGCATCGGAGCTGTTAGGCAATGGCTTGCTGACCTTCAGTGTCGGATAATAGCTCTTCATGAGTCGTGCCACGTTGCTGCGTATCATGACAGCTTCGGCCTTACTATGTATCATCTCGTCGATCAGTTCCTCCATCGTAAGGCTGTCATGCGGTATCGTATCGATGACGAAATGAGAGAAGTCATAATGAGTACGCACAGAGTCGTCATGGAATACCTGCCACTGACGCGAACCATCGACCAGCGAGATACGATAATGGGTCAACGTGTCCTCAGGTGCCACAGGCTTCAGGATACGCATGGTGGCCATCACCTGGTCATCTTCCCAGCGTGGGCCTGTAGGACGCAGATACCAGTAATCCTTAGCCACGCTCTGACTCATCGGCCAGATAGAGACATCCGCAGCACCGGCAAAGAGGCTGTCGATAATCTCGTGCTCACTCTTGGCTTCGAGCATCTCTAACTCCAGTCCCAGAGAGTCTGCTATGCGCTGAGCCAGCTCGTACTCATATCCGTACCATTTGTTACGATACTCAAAAGCAGAATAGCTGGAGCGGATCGAGATGACACGCAGCGTATCCGACTCTTCGATCTGGCTCCATTTGCGGTTCTGAGGCAGATCCATAGGTTCAAAGTTTCTGATATACTGCACAAAGGCATAGATCATCAGTGCGGCAAACACGACGCTTATAGCGGGCATATAATACCTGCGCTGAAAGAGATTCCGTATGTTGCTGAATAATGCCATTGTCAGTGATTAATTAATAAACTTTAAACTTATAAATTCTGCGATTCAGAAACCTTAGTCGTGAGGATGCGTATTACTGAGCATACTATGTATAAACTCCTTCATGACCTGGATGGCTACGCTGTTGCTTCCGCCCTGTGGGATGATGATGTCTGCATAGGCCTTGGTTGGTTCGATATGCAAGTTATGCATTGGCTTGATGATGTTGCGATAGCGGTTGGCCAGATCCTCGATCGTACGACCACGCTCAATGACGTCACGCTGCAAGACGCGGATGAGTCGCTCATCGCTGTCAGCATCGACAAAGAGCTTCATGTCGAGGATAGCACGGATCGATGGATCGACCAATGCCATGATACCCTCGAGGATGATTACCTGCTTCGGCTCGATGTGTGTCGACTGACCCTTAAGGCGCGAACAGGTCGTATAGTCATAGACAGGTTCCTCAATGGCCTTGCCTTCGCGAAGGAGTGTCAGGTGCTTGAAGAGCAGTTCCCAGTCGAAAGCACGTGGCTCGTCGAAGTTCTGAGCTCGGCGCTCTTCCCATGGAAGGTGACTGCTATCCTTGTAATAATTATCTTGTGAAACAACTGCAACGCTGTCTGGTGGAAGACTTTCAATAATCTTGCGCACGACGGTCGATTTACCCGAACCAGTGCCTCCAGCTATACCAATAATCATTTTTCGGTCGTCTATTTAATTTATATTGGCGCAAATTTAATGATTTTTCCTCAAAAACACGCTCTTTTACCCCAAATTTTCAACGAAAACCCATAATAATTTGCCAAAGAAGATAAAAAATGCTATTTTTGCGTCGTTAAATTATCAATGTACGTTACTTGTAAAGCCTCTCAGACTTTCAGTTTAGCGACTTTTATCGTAGATAATATATGCTAGTTCTTACTAAAAATATCATCAAGGAAATCCGTAGCCTCGAGCAGCGTAAGTCACGCTTGGAGCAAGGCGCCTGGCTGGCCGAGGGTAACAAAATGGTGGGCGATCTGCTTCATACCTCCGACCTCCCCTTCCGTTGTCTGAAGCTCGTTGCTACCCAGGAGTGGTGGCAGGATAATCCGAGCTTACAAAGTCTGGCCAAGGAGTGTTATGAGGTCTCACGTCAGGAGATGGATCGTGTCTCTCTCCTGCATGCCCCTCAGGACGTGTTGGCAGTCTTCAGCCTCCCTTCACTCGATGCCCCCTGCCCTAAGGCGGATGTCTCTCGCCTGTCTATTCTCCTCGATGAAGTGCAGGATCCTGGCAATGTAGGTACGATCATCCGCACAGCCGATTGGTTTGGTATCCGCGATATCTACTGTGCCCCAGGGACCGCTGACTGTTTCAGTCCTAAAGTCGTGCAGGCCACGATGAGTGCGCTGGGACGCGTCAGGATGCATTATTTCAAGTCGCGTGTAGATTACCTCCAGTGGCTCGACAGTAACGATCCTATGCCACTCTACGGCACGTTTTTAGAGGGTGAGAATATCTATCAGAAACAACTCGAAAACAGAGGCCTTCTCATCATGGGAAATGAAGGACGTGGCGTCTCAGAAGAAGTGACCATGAGAGTCAATCAGAAGATTCTTATCCCTGCTTTTGCCGAGGAGCATGTGGAGTCACTCAACGTAGGCATTGCCACTGCAATCTGCTTAAGTGAACTTAATAGGACTCTCAAAAACTAACGTCCCTTTCACTCCCTTTTATAATCCTTAAGTACAAAAATAAACGGTATTCAGAAAATCTCTGAGTACCGTTTCTTATTGCGCAAATAATATTGTAATAATATACTGATTTTCTCCTGCTTAAATACCGGCGCTTTGCCAAATCCGACAAGCTCCTTTGCCGTGTATTGCGTCCTGATCATCTTCGACGCCTCCCGGTGTGCCTGCCAGATGGCCCATACCTGCCTGAACTCACCATGCACGAGGAAATTCATCGCTGCCACGCCATCGAGCAACTTACGCTTCAGCATCGTGCGATTACAGTGTTCTGCAGGCAGATTCTTCCACATCATTACCAGGCTGTTGCGGAAGTTGAGCTTCGTCTTCTTCGGATTACCCTGTGGCAAGCTGGCTCCACCCTTATGATAGACCTTCGACTGAGGCACACACACCAGATCATATCCCATGCGACGCAGACGCCAGCAGAGATCGATCTCCTCCATGTGTGCAAAGAAGCGGTGGTCGAGGCCTCCTGCCTGTAGATACGCCTGCGTCCTGACCATCAGACAAGCGCCCGTGGCCCACATCACCGGCCAGGCCTCTCCCGCCGGCAGGTCATACTGCCCGTGATCCTCTTCTACCTGGTCGAAGATTCGTCCCCGGCAGTAAGGATAGCACAGGTTGTCGAGATAGCCACCACAAGCCCCTGCATATTCGAAGTAATCCTGATCAGGCGCCGTCATCCCTGCCAACCCGGAGAAGTCCTTGAGGAGCTTCGGCTGCAGCCCAGCACAGCGTCGATGACTGTCCATATAGGCGGTCAGTGGTTCGAGCCAGTTGGGAGTCACTCTCACATCGTCATTGAGCAATACTACATACTCCGGAGCTTCCTCCTCCTCAGCCACCGTCCTAATAGCGCGGTTATAGCCCTCTGCAAAGCCATAGTTCTGATCCAGTGCGATCACTCTGACCGAAGGGAACTCCTCGGCCAGCACTTGCAGGCTTGCATCGGTCGAACCGTTATCGGCCACGATTACCTGAGCATCCTCCCCACTCGTATATTTGACGACCGAGGGGAGATACTGTCTGATCAGCCCATGACTGACACCATTCCAGTTAAGTATGATTACTGCTGTCTTGCTCATTTTGTCAATAGACGTTAGCTGATTTAGAAATTGATTCCGATGGCAATCTGGATGCCATTCTTCGAGATATTCTTATGACCGAGGTAGTTGAGACGACGAATATACTCTACACGCAGTATCTTGAAGATGTTGTCAATGCCGATGGCAGCCTCCATATAAGGAGCATCGCCCAGTCGGTAGACCTCACCGTTGGTCGGGAACTTATACAGGCCCGGATTCATCGGAGTGACGCCGTCAGACAGCATCTTATCAGGGTCATTCTTCTCGCTTAGGCTGCCATACACACCTCTGAAGGTCACGATCTCACGCAGCTTGAGATGACGGATGCCCGGCAGGCTGTTGAAGAGCAGGCCGTTGAGTTTCCAGACGATGTTCCATGACGCATACTGGTCATAGACAAACTCCATTGAGTTGAGCTGTGAGAAGGCTCCTCTCTGCACCGTATAGCCCGTGTTGGCATTTGGCATAGAGAGCAGCGTATAAGGGGCCTGTGTCCATACCTTACCTGCCTCGAGGTTAAGGTCAGCATAGCCGAGGACATTGAGCCAGAAGCGCTTAGAGAACTTAAAGTCGGTGCGCTGATAGTCGAAGTCCGACCCGAAGACACCCTCTTTGGCAATCTGATGCGTCAGCTCGAAGACCGGATGACGGTCATCCACACGGATACGTGTCGTACGCATCTGCATGAACGATTCCTTCGGTG
This sequence comes from Bacteroidales bacterium, assembly GCA_045600445.1. GTDB lineage: Bacteria > Bacteroidota > Bacteroidia > Bacteroidales > UBA3663 > Liminaster. Next base: position 40,367 of record JAZRXZ010000160.1, read on the forward strand.
CCCAACGCAGGTTGATCGTACCGAGGCCTAAGTCATAGTGTGGGATATTATATCCTGTACCGATCTGCTCAAAGCGTCCCAGACGTGAGTTATACTCTCGCATGAGCTCTCCTGTGAGCTTGATGCTGAAGTGGTTCCAGAACTCGAGCGTATACTGCAGCGAGTGGCTACGGATATAGGTAAACTTAGGATCTGCCGTACGGCGGAACGAGGTCACGAAGTTATCACGGTTGGTCGCCAGATTGAGTCCGAGCTCACGGCTGTCGTACGACGACTCCAGCTTCAGCGAGTGGATCGGGAACTCGTTGGCATACATCTTCTTCCTACGGAACGAATACTCCAGCGAAGCGTCATACTTCCACTTATGATCCTCGATACCATAGGCCACATAACCCGCACCGAAGAGATGATGGTTGACGTTGGCCGTCGTGATGCCACCCACCCTGAGGCGAAGGTGCTCCAGCTTGTTCCACGAAGCCAGGGCGTTGCAAGGGCCGATCAGCAGCTTCGACTCATCATCCGGCTTGCCGTCGATTGGCACAAAGCCCTTGAAGAGCCAGCCCAGGATCATCTCCGTAATCTTATAGAACGGCACCTGACGCATGCGCGCCATCATAGCCTCTACCGACTTGTCCTGATCATAGTCATCCGTCTTGCGATAGTACTTCCAGAACTGCATATCGGCCGAGTTCTTGGCCAGGTTCAGGCTCTCCACGAGCGGAGGTCGGCTGAAGATGGCCTTCGACTGCTCCGGTTCGTCGTCCTTGAAGTCTGAGTATCGGATGATACGATGCGCATAGAAACCCAGCGATCCTGAGGTGATATTGAGCTCAGAGTCAAAGCTTTTGCGCAAAACTACACGCGTGCTGTCCGGCAGTCGGTCGTTCTCGATCTCGACATGCAGGTTACGCACGAAGTTGAGGTTGATGTCCGGTGGGATATTCAGTTCGGCATGCTTTACGAAGTACGTACTATCCAGGCTCACATACAGATGTCCCACAAAGCCGAATGACTGTGGCAGCGCAGGTGCAAAGCCCAGGTCGATGTACTTATTGCCGTCACTGAGCTTCAGCGTATCAAGGATATAGTACTTATAGAACGTAGGACCGAACGAGGAGGTCGGAGAGACAAATTTCTTGCGATACAGATAGATGTTATCCTCCTTCAAGTCCAGTTCCGGGAATACCTCCTTCTTGAGCATCGCCACCATCTCCTCAGGCATCATGTCGTCGAGGCCGGCATGCTTCTCAGCTTCGGTCACCACACGAGTCAGGCCACGGTTCTTATTATAATAATGCGTCTCCACGCGCTCATCGGTCGTCACTGGCAGCACAGGAGCACCTGACACCACGGCAGTATCAACGAACTCCTCGATGAACTTGAATTTCTTCTTCCACTGACGCACATAGAACTCATCAAAGTTATTGAGCGAATACGTGATATTGTCGTATCGGTTCTGTGTGAAGAAGTTTTTCTTCTCCGGTGCATGATCATCCTTATGGGCAATGACATTACGGATCAATGCCACAGCCGGATTATCCTTCCTGCGATAGCGCTCCTTCTTAGGCTTCACCACCACTTCCGACAGCTGTATGTCGCTGGGGACGAGCCTGATCGTCAAGTTTTGCTTACGGTTGCTTGCCTTGATCTGCATCGGTTCATAACCCAGGCTGCTGATCGTGATCGTGCTACCTGCACGTACAAGCATAGAAAATCTACCCTCGGTATCAGATATTGTACCGTTGGTAGTACCTTTTTCGGCAATGTTTACAAAGTCCAGCGGCAGGTTCGTGAGACTGTCTACGATCTGTCCCTGGAAGGTGACACGCGTTGCCGTACGGCCACCTGATTGAGTCTTTGACTGCCCCTGGCTGCTCTGAGCCATCATCCCACCCGGCACGAATGCCAGTATCAGGATCAGCAGTAAAGAATATATAAAGTAGTTTATATTTCGCATTTTAGTTAATACCTTATTTGTAAAAAAAAGGAGGGCAGAGTCTCCAAGACTGTACCCTTCTGAATTTCTTTTTTACTATAAATTGTGTTTAATACCGGAAAAACCGAACTGATAAATCCAGTTTTTCCGGTATTAGATTTTAAGGCTAAATAAAAATAGTGTTTATTTTAAGGTATCGTGTTATGGTTATGTTATTTAAGGTGGTGCAAAGATAGGGTCTTTTTCTCTGCCCGCCAAATTTTTCTTAATAAAATAATTTGCGCAATCTATTGCAATTGTACATATTTAACATTCGTTTACATAAAAACGAACAAAATCACTACAAAATTGTCAAATTTGATACACAATTGTACCAGTGATTGCTCATTCCAGAGAGCAAATGATTTGTTTTGCGACATCCAGATGTTCCGGTTTGCCACAATCCACCCATTTCTGACCGGTTACATCCACTCCACGGATTGATTTTTTCTGACAAAGCTCTATGTAAAAGCTCATTATCGGAAAAACTTCCTCACCATACGCCTCCAGATCGTCCAGAATACGATGACTGACGACGTGAATGCCGCTGAAAGCATACTTCTTGTATCCCATTTCCTCCAGCGAGTCGCTCTGAGCGCTGCATAACGTGGCTGGCTTTACCTCTCCCGTCGAGATATTCGTCCAGCCACACATGCGCAGCTGGTCATTAAACAGGAGGTATCTCGAAGTCTTGCGCTGGTTAATGCCCAGAGTGGCTATAGCGTCACGGTCACTGCCCTTCTGTGCGTCGAGATGCTGCTGATACAAGGTACCCAGGTCAATGTCTGAGATGATGTCTACGTTATGTATCAGCACAGGATCCTCGTTGTCAAAGAGCTTCATCGCCGCCTTGATGCCACCTCCGGTATCGAGCAGCAGTGCACGCTCATCGCTGACCTTAATGTCCAGTCCGAAGTTATCATGTGCCTGTAGGAAGTCGATGATCTGCTCACCGAAGTGATGCACATTGACGACGATATGATCGAAGCCAGCAGCCCCGAGCTTCTCAATCTGATGCTGCAATAAAGGTTTGCCTGCTACTTCTACCAGCGCCTTCGGCCGGTCGTTGGTCAATGGACGCAGACGGGTACCTAAGCCCGCTGCAAATATCATGGCGTTCATTTTTTAAGAGTAGTTATAGGGGAGTTATAAGGAAGTAAAAGGGGAGTAAAAGGGACGATAGTATCTTTTTTACTCCCCTTCTAGAAAGCTATACTCACACCCTCGCGAGTTTCCTCCTCCTCATACCCCTCCGGGGTCTCAAAGTTATCCATCCACATCTGTCCGTTCTCATCCATCACGGCGTATGAGAAATGCTTGATCCAGTCACCCAGGATGAAGAGACGGGTGCTGCGCGAGAGCATCAGGTCAAGCTCGATGTGACGGTGGCCGAAGATGTAGTAGTCAGTGTGCTTGCCCTGAGGCTCCTCCACCTTCATCTTCTGCTTGGCAAACTGCACCAGATGCTCCTTGTCCTCACCGAGGAACTCCGGGAAGTCATCGCCCGACAGTCGGCTCTTCTTGCTCCACCAGTGTGCGAACTGTGTAGTCAGATCCGGGTGGATCAGCTTGAATGCCCACTGGCACCACTTATTATGGAAGAATCCCGTCATGAACCTGAGCATCTTCGAGTCCTCTCCCAGCCCATCTCCATGCGCTATGTAGAGCTTCTTGCCACGCAGTTCAATCTCCTGTGCCGAGGTATGCAACTCGCATCCCACCTCCTGCGGGATGTAGTCGAAGATCCAGATATCGTGATTGCCCGTAAACCAGTGTATCTTGGTTCCCTTGTCGCTCATCCTGCCCAACTGCCCCAGGAAGCGCGTAAAGCCCTTCGGCACGACATACTTGAACTCAAACCAGTAGTCGATGATATCACCCACCAGATAGAGCTCCTCGCAGTCATCCTCGATCGACTCAAGGAAGCGCACCACACGGCGCTCGTAAGCGAGCGGATCTGAAAGGGTACCAGCACCCAGATGACAGTCACTTATGAAAAAGATCTTCCCCATCACAGAAATCCCAGCTCAAGCTTAGCCTCCTCGGTCATCATATCCTGATTCCACTCAGGCTCGAAGGTGAGTTCCACCTCGCACGAAGCTACCTCACGCAGGCCCTCCACCTTCATACGCAGATCCTCCATCAAGAAGTCGCCCTCAGGGCAGGACGGTGCGGTGAGAGTCATCTTGATCTTCACATGGCCACCCTCATGCACGTCGATGTCGTAGATCAGGCCGAGGTCATAGATATTCACGGGAATCTCAGGGTCATAGACGAGTTTGCACACATCTACCACCTGTTTCTGTATCTCTAAAATTTCGTTTTCTGTCATATCCATTTATAATTTGGGCGCAAAGATAATCAAAATATTTCTTTTTATCAACGATTTTATGTATATATTTATAATGTGTAAGAAATTTTCACTATATTTGCCGCGCTTTTTCAGTAAAAAATACAAAACAAAACCATATAATGGAAATTGAACAGCAGTTGTCAGCCGCTATCAAGGCTGCCGTAAAGTCACTTTACGACCTTGAGTTGTCCGATAAGCAGGTACAGCTCTCTCCTACCCGCAAAGAGTTCGAGGGCCATCTCACACTGATGGTCTTCCCCTTCATGAAGCAGACCCCTATCAAGAACCCTGAGCAGCTGGGTCAGGCCATCGGTGAGTGGCTCGTAGCCAACGAGTCGACCGTAGCCAAGTACAATGTCGTCAAGGGTTTCCTCAATATCTCGATCAATGCAGGTTCGTGGGTCGAGAAGCTCCAGGGCATCTACAGCAATGAGAGCTACGGCCTCCAGCCAGTGACCCCTGAGTCGCCACTCGTCATGATCGAGTACTCATCGCCTAACACCAATAAGCCACTCCATCTCGGCCACCTCCGCAACATCCTCCTCGGCTGGTCACTCAGCCAGATCCTCGAGGCATGCGGCAACAAGGTCGTCAAGACCAATATTGTCAACGACCGTGGCATCCACATCTGTAAGTCTATGCTGGCTTGGCAGAAGTGGTTCGACGGTGCTACCCCTGAGTCAGCTGGCAAGAAGGGCGATCACCTCATCGGCGACTGCTATGTAGCCTTCGACAAGCACTTCAAGGCTGAGGTCAAGGACATCCTTGCCACCGACGCAGAGATCCAGGCTATCGTCGTCAAGAACGAGGCTGGTGAGGTCGATGCCGAGAAGACCGCCGATGCACAGAAGGCAGCTGCCGAGGCTAAGTCTCCTCTCATGCAGGAGGCTCGTGCCATGCTGCGCAAGTGGGAGGCTGCCGATCCTGAGGTTCGCGCTCTCTGGGCCAAGATGAACGAGTGGGTATACGCAGGCTTCGATGAGACCTACGCACAGATGGGTGTCGGCTTCGATAAGATCTATTACGAATCAAACACCTACCTCGAGGGCAAGGATCTCGTGCTCGAAGGCCTCGAGCAGGGCAAGTTCTTCCGCAAGGATGACGGCTCTGTATGGGCTGACTTTACCGAGCAGGGCCTCGACCAGAAGCTCCTCCTCCGCAAGGACGGCACCTCGGTCTACATGACCCAGGACATCGGCACCGCCAAGCTTCGCTACCAGGACTTCCCTATCGACAAGATGATCTACGTCGTAGGTAACGAGCAGAACTACCACTTCCAGGTCCTCTCGCTCCTCCTCGACCGCATCGGCTTCAAGTGGGGCAAGGACCTCGTGCATTTCTCTTACGGCATGGTAGAGCTTCCTAACGGCCGTATGAAGAGCCGTGAGGGTACTGTCGTCGATGCTGATGACCTCATGGCAGGCATGATCGATGACGCCCGTACCGCCTCTTCTGAGCGCCTCGCAGACATGGCTGAGGACGAGAAGGAGAACGTCTACCGCATCATCGGCCTCGGTGCATTGAAGTACTTCCTCCTCAAGGTGAACCCTGTCAACAACATGGTGTTTAACCCAGCCGAGTCGATCGACTTCAACGGCAATACCGGTCCATTCATCCAGTACACCCACGCTCGTATCAAGTCGTTGCTGCGCAAGGCAGAAGCTCTAAACTCTAATCTCTCAACTCTAAACTGTGACGTAGAGATCAGCGAGAAGGAGCAGACCCTGATCCAGAAGCTCGTCGACTTCGAGAGCGTCGTGCTCCGTGCCGGCAAGGAGTACTCACCAGCACAGATCGCCAACTACACCTACGACCTGGCCAAGGAGTACAACCAGTTCTATCACGACACCTCTATCCTCAAGGAGGAGAACGCCGACAAGCGTCAGTTCCGCCTCGTCCTCTCAGCTTGCGTAGCACGCGTCATCAAGACCGCTATGAAGCTCCTCGGCATTGAGGTGCCAGAGCGCATGTAAATCATATATCAGATATCAAATATTACCCTCGCTCCTGACTTCATCACTTTTGCTTGCCATTACATAGCGCAGATTGAAAATCAATAAATTAAGTTAAAAGAAAGGGTGACTCAGGGTGACGCAAACAGATTTTTTCGTATCTTTGCGCCATGTTTGTACGTAAGAAAACCA
>JAZRXZ010000161.1:0-10684 GCA_045600445.1 Bacteroidales bacterium
TATGTTTAAGATTGTAAGCAAAAAGATGTTCAGCGAGAAGGTGGCCTGTCTTGAGGTCGAAGCTCCGCTGATTGCCCAGAGCCGTAAGGCCGGACACTTTGTCATCGTCCGTCTGGACGAAAAGGGCGAGCGCATCCCGCTCACCATTGCTGATGCCGACATTGAGAAGGGTACTATCACCCTCGTCGTTCAGGCTGTTGGCGCAAGTTCTACCCGTATCATTAACCTCAATGCCGGTGACGAGATCTTCGACGTAGTAGGTCCTCTTGGCCACGCTACTGAGATCGAGAAGTTCGGTACCGTCATCTGCTGTGGTGGTGGTGTAGGTGTAGCTCCATTGCTCCCTATCGTCAAGGCTATGCATGAGGCTGGCAATAAGGTAATCGTTGTTCTCGCTGCTCGTACCAAGGATCTCATCATCCTCGAGGACGAGATGCGTGCAAACTCTGATGAGGTCATCATCATGACCGACGATGGTTCATACGGCAAGCAGGGTGTCATCACTGTAGGTGTTGAGGAAGTCATCAACCGTGAGCAGGTCGACAAGTGCGTCTGCATCGGTCCAACCATCATGATGAAGTTCGTCTCATTGCTTACCAAGAAGTACAATGTCTCTACCGTTGTTTCTTTGAATACTATCATGGTCGATGGTACCGGCATGTGCGGTGCCTGCCGTGTAACTGTAGGTGACAAGACCAAGTTCGTCTGCGTCGATGGTCCTGAGTTCGATGCTCATGAGGTTAACTTCGACGAGATGATGATGCGTATGCGTGCTTACAAGGCTGAGGAAACTGAGGCTATGAATGCATTACTCAATAAGTAATAACTCCAATCGTTAAACTATAAATTCGACAAATCATTATGACACTTGAAGAAATTAAGGCTCTTCGCAATGAGCCATGGCGTGAGGAGTTGCGTAAGTCAATGAGTGCAAAGGATCGTGGCGCTATTGAGCGCGTCAAGATGCCTGAGCTCACACCAGAATATCGTGTTACTACCTTCACTGAGGAAGTTCAGCAGGGTCTCACTAAGGAGATGGCAATGTGCGAGGCAAAGCGTTGTCTCGACTGTGTGGATCCATCTTGTATGAAGGGTTGCCCAGTAGGTATCAACATCCCTACCTTCGTTAAGCACATTGAGAAGGGTGAGTTCGACGAGGCTATCCAGACCATCAAGAAGACTTCTTCACTTCCTGCAGTATGTGGCCGTGTATGTCCACAGGAGAAGCAGTGTGAGGGTCAGTGTATCAAGCTCAAGATGAAGCAGAAGGCTGTAGCTATCGGCTACCTCGAACGCTTTGCTGCTGACTACGAGCGTGAGAGCGGCAACATGAAGGCTCCTGAGTGTGCAGCTAAGAACGGTAAGAAGGTCTGCGTAGTAGGTTCTGGTCCTTCAGGCCTTGCTTTCGCTGCTGATATGGCTAAGTTCGGCTATGATGTAACCGTATTTGAGGCTCTCCATGAGATCGGTGGTGTATTGAAGTATGGTATCCCTGAGTTCCGTCTTCCTAACAACGTCGTAGAGGCTGAGATCAATACCCTCCGCGCTATGGGTGTCAACTTCGTTCCTGACGTAATCGTAGGTAAGACCATCAGTTATGAGCAGCTCCATGAGATGGGCTTCGACGGTATTTTCGTAGGTTCTGGCGCAGGTCTTCCTCGCTTCATGAACATCCCAGGTGAGAACGCCATCGGTGTAATGTCATCTAACGAGTACCTGACCCGTATCAACCTCATGGGCGCAGGTCGTGGTCAGGGCTTCGATACTCCAGTCTTGAAGGGCAAGAACGTCGTAGTCTGCGGTGGTGGTAACACTGCTATGGACTCAGCTCGTACTGCTAAACGTATGGGCGCAGAGACTGTTACTCTCGTTTATCGTCGTGGTCTTGATGAGCTTCCTGCACGTGCTGAGGAGGTACATCACGCTATGGAGGAGGGTATCGACTTCCACGTACTTCACAACCCAATCGAGTATCTCGCTGACGAGAATGGTCGCGTCAAGGAGGCTGTCCTCCAGGTTATGGAACTTGGCGAACCTGATGCTTCTGGTCGTCGTTCACCTGTCCCTGTAGAGGGTAAGACCGAGACCATTCCAGCAGACCTCGTAATCGTGGCTATCGGTGTATCTCCTAACCCAATCATCCCAGGCGCATTTAAGGGCCTTGAGATCTCTCGTAAGGGTACCATCGTAGTAGGCGAGGAGACCATGCAGTCGGCTGTCAAGGACGTCTTCGCTGGTGGTGATATCGTACGTGGTGGTGCTACTGTCATCCTCGCTATGGGTGATGGCCGTCGTGCTGCAGCTAACATGAACGAGTATCTCTCTAAGTAATTTTTGAATACCGCATATTGCGAAAATTCGTAATATAATATAATAAATGACTCCGAAGGTTTCTTTCGGGGTCATTTTGTTGTATATTCCAACTAATTTTATTATATTTGCGCGAATTTTTTAAGATATACAATGAACATCAACAAACTGAAATTAGACGAAATAGGATTAGACGATAGTCATAATAATATTCGAACCACTATCATGCCACTCTTTGGTGACAATATGATGGATCTGACGCTCGATGAGTCAAAGCTCGATACGGAATGTGTCCCTGTACTGGCTCTTCGTGACGTTGTTTCCTTCCCAGGTATTACCATCCCATTGAATATCGGTCGTCAGAAGTCACTCAAGCTCATCCGTGACGTGATGAAGACAGGTAAGTACTTCTGTGCTGTGACTCAGAAGAACAGCATAGAAGAACCAACAGCCGACGACCTTTACCGTTATGGAACCATCTGCGAGGTGGTTAAGGAACTTGAAATGCCAGATGGTAGTCATAGTATCCTTGTGCAGTCGCGTCGTCTCTGCAAACTCGCAAATCTCCTTATGACCGAGCCATTTTTCTTTGGCCGCGTGGAGATGATCGAAGAGAAGTATGTCAATCCGAGAAGCCGTAATGTCAAGGCGCTTATCAGCAACCTCAAGAATGACATCAACGAAATTGGTTCCTGCAACGATGACATCCTGCCTCATGAGATTCTGTTCTCTATCAACAATATCAACGATTGCAACTACCTGACTAACTATATCTGCGCGTGCTTCCCTTTGAGCGTACAGCATCGTCAGATCCTGCTTGAGATCTCAGACATCAGCGAGCGTCTTGTTGCTCTTGGCCAGATGGTTTCGACTCAGCTGGAGTACAGCCGCATCAAGAACAAGATGCAGCAGCTGACACACTCTGAACTCAATAACCAGCAGCGTCAGCACTATCTCCGTACGCAGATCAAGGCTATCCAGGAGGAGCTTGGTGAGAGTGTTACTGAAGATGTGGACAAGCTGCTCACAAAAGCCAATACGAAGAACTGGAAGCCTGAGGTACAGGAGTTCTTCCTCAAGGAGATCAACAAGCTGCAGCGCATGAACGAGCAGTCGCCTGACTACGCTATCATGCACAACTACCTCAACGTCATCGTGGATCTACCATGGGGCAAGACTACCAAGGATAATCTCAATCTCAAGAACGCTCAGCGTGTCCTCGATCATGATCACTTCGGTCTGGAAAAGGTCAAGGAGCGTATCCTCGAGCATCTAGCCGTCATCAAGATGCGTGGTGATATGAAAGCGCCTATTCTCTGTCTTGTAGGCCCTCCTGGTGTAGGTAAGACCAGCCTTGGCCGGAGCATTGCCACTGCTTTGAAGCGTGAATATGTGCGTATCAGCTTGGGTGGCTTGCATGACGAAGCCGAGATCCGTGGCCATCGTCGTACCTATATCGGAGCGTTGCCAGGCCGTATCATTGCAGGTATCCAGCGCTCAGGTACAGACAATCCTGTGTTTGTGCTCGATGAGATTGATAAGATGGCTCACGACTTCAAGGGAGATCCTGCATCTGCGCTCCTGGAGGTGCTTGATCCTGAGCAGAACTCTACCTTCCACGATAACTTCCTTGATGTGGATTACGACCTCTCGAAGGTACTCTTTATTGCTACAGCCAACAGCCTACAGAACATCGAAGGTCCATTGCGTGATCGTATGGAGGTCATTAACCTCTCTGGTTACGTCATTGAGGAGAAGGTCGAGATCGGTGAGCGTCATCTTTTGCCTAAACAGAAGAAGGAGCATGGCCTCGAGGACCTGGACTTCTCGATCCCTAAGAAGACGATGGAGCAGATTATCGATAATTACACCCGTGAGAGCGGCGTGCGTCTGCTCGACAAGACTTTAGCCAAGATCATGCGCAAAGTAGCATGGTGTGAGGCCAATGGTCTGGATGTGCCTGAGAAACTCCAGCCTAAGGACCTCGAAGATTACCTCGGTAAGCCAGACTTTAATCCGGAGAAGTACGATGGCAACGAGTATGCTGGTGTCGTCACTGGTCTGGCTTGGACTTCAGTAGGTGGTACAATCCTTGAAGTTGAGTCTGCACTTGTCAAGGGCAAAGGTGGTATCTCTATCACCGGTAATCTCGGAGACGTCATGAAGGAGTCAACTCAGTTGGCTCTGCAATGGATCAAGGCTAATGCCGATGAACTCGAGATTCCTGCAGAGATTTTCGAGAAGTACACTGCTCACGTACACTTCCCTGAGGGTGCTACACCTAAGGATGGCCCTTCTGCAGGTATCACCATCGTCACCTCATTGGTAAGTACGCTTACTCAGCGTAAGGTACGTGCTCACATTGCTATGACAGGTGAGATCACGCTCCGTGGTAAGGTCATCCCAGTGGGTGGCATCAAGGAGAAGATTCTCGCTGCTAAACGTGCCGGTATCAAGGACCTCATCCTCTGCATTGACAACAAGAAGGACATTGAGGAGATCAATGAGCTTTACACCAAGGGTCTCACGTTCCACTATGTGCGTGATATCCATGAGGTACTCGATTTCGCTTTGCTGCAGGAGAAGGTTCGTCATGCGAAGAACTTTATAGATTAAAAGTTAAATGTTAATAGTTTTGGCGTAATGATTCACGATCTTGGTATAATCATGCTCACTGCAGCCGTGACGTCACTGGTCTGCAAGTACTTAAAACAACCGGTAGTCCTTGGCTACATCGTGGCTGGATTGTTGGTAGGTCCATATGTGTGTGGTTCTGCCTGGGTTCATGAAGAGGAATCTGTCGAGACATGGGGTCAGGTAGGTGTAATCTTCCTTCTGTTCTCTTTGGGCTTGGAGTTCTCCTTTAAGAAGCTTGTCCAGATGGGATCTACGGCCGTGATAGGTTGTACTGCCATTGTGGTGGGTATGATGACCACCGGTTTCCTCCTGGGCCGCTGTATGGGGTGGAATGAGATGAATTCGCTCTTCCTCGGCGGTATGCTCTGCATGTCATCTACGACCATTGTCTTCAAGGCGCTCGATGACTTAGGTTTGCGTCAACAGAAGTTTGCTGGAATCTGTTTTGGTATTCTGGTGGTCGAAGACCTCTTTGCCGTCGTTCTGATGGTCTTGTTAGCTTCTATTGCTGTCAAAAATACGTTCGATGGTCAGGAGATGCTCACACAGATCATCAAGCTTGTAGCATATCTGCTATTCTGGTTCGTGGCTGGTATTACTTTGATCCCGACACTCCTTCGCACTGCTAAGAAGCATCTCAATGATGAGACACTGACGATTCTCAGCCTCGGTCTATGTTTGGGTATGGTACTCTTGGCCGAAGGAGCTGGTTTCAGTTCAGCGCTTGGTGCTTTCGTCATGGGTAGCATTATGGCTGAAACCGTAGAGGCAGAGCACATCGAACACCTGATCTCACCGGTCAAGAATATGTTTGGTGCTGTGTTCTTCGTATCTGTAGGTATGATGATCGATCCTTCGCTGCTGTTGCAGTACTGGTTGCCGATTACTCTCATCACCGTCACGGTCATTCTCGGCCAGATTCTGTTTGCAACCATCGGTATTGTCTTCTCAGGGCAGAGCCTCAAGACGGCAATGCAGTCGGCCTTCGCATTGACTCAGGTCGGTGAGTTCGCTTTCATTATTGCCAACTTCGGTAGCGAAAAGGGTATCACCGAGCCTTATCTCTATCCGGTCATCGTAGCCGTATCGGTTATCACTACTTTCCTTACGCCTTATACGATCAAGATGGCTGTTCCAGCTTATGAGCGTATCGACAAGATGCTGCCTCGTCGCTGGAAGATCATGCTTGAGATGAATGCCCGTCAGAAGGGTTCAGCTCGTGAGGAGAACGTATGGCATAAGCTGCTTAAGAAGACTGCATTGCCATTGACGCTCTATACCGTCACTAGTATCTTCGTCATCAGCCTTTATTTCTCTTTGCTCAATGAACCATTGCTGGCCTTGCTTAACGAGGTGATACCAGCAGAGTACGAGTGGGTAAGCCGTGCCATCAGCCTGCTCATCATCCTCTCATTCCTTTCGCTCTTTATCTATAAGATTGCTACCAAGCATCTGATCTGCGAGGAGTCTAAGGAACTGTGGGAGAGTGGTACTATCCGTAAGGTTGGCGTGATTGCTTTGACTATCGGACGCTTCATCATCTGTCTGGTACTTATCGTTACTTGTATCTCGCAGCTCTTTACTGCTACTTATGGCGTTCTCCTGGCCGTTGCACTTGCCGTCATCGTTGCTTCAATGTTCTCTCGTCGAGTACAGGCTCATTCTACAAAACTTGAACAGAGTTTCATGGCGAATCTCTCTGCCCGTGAGCAAGCTATTCGTGAAGGCAAGAAGCAGGAGCCTCGTAAGTCTAAGGAGACTGATGCTGATGAGATGCACTTCTTCGACGTACTTGTTCCAGCTGAGTCGCCTATTCTCGGCCGTTCTTTACGTGAATTAGATTTGCGTAACTTGTGTGGCGTCAACGTCATCCGCATCCTTCGTCAGTCGGGTAACGTCAACACTCCTGCAGCTACCGAGCGCCTCATGGCCAATGACAAGGTAGTCGTCAGTGGTTCACTCGAAGACATCGAGCTCTTCCGTTTCCTCGTAAATGGTGTCAACGCATGAAGCTCCTGATTCTGTTTACTGGTCGTACGCAAGGCAATGTCTATCCATCGCTCATCAATGAATACGTGCAGCGACTGAGCCACTATCTCCCTGTGCAGATTGACGAGATTCCTGATCTCAAGAATACTAAATCGCTCACCGAAGATCAGCAAAAGGAACGTGAAGCCGACCAGGTCTTCGACCGCATGCAGGGAGGCGACATGCTCGTCCTGCTCGATGAGCGAGGCAAGGAGATGACCAGCCGTGAGTTCAGCCAGTGGATGGAACAGAAGCTGCAGACCGTCCCGAAGCGCCTTGTTCTCCTCATTGGTGGCCCTTATGGCTTCTCACAGCGTATCTACGACGCTGCACAAGGCAAGATCTCGCTCTCTAAGATGACTTTCAGCCACCAGATGGTACGTCTCTTCCTCGTCGAGCAAATTTATCGAGCCTTTACCATTATCAAGGGAGAACCTTATCATCACGACTAAAACAATCGTATGTATGAAAAAGCTATTGACCTTATTATTCTCCTGCCTTTCACTCACAGCTTTAGCTGATAGTCAGAAGCTCACCGGAACGATTATCGGTACTGAATTGTCTGTCGATTATTCTACCAATAAGTCTTCGACTACGGTCAATACGCGTGATAATGCTTTTGATGGCAAGCTGGATACTTACTTCGCCTCATACGACCGATCTCTTAGCTGGGTGGGTCTGGACTTAGGTACTCCACATATTATTAATAAGGTAGCATGGTCTCCTCGCAATGATAGCCAGGGAGCACGTCGTGTCCGCTTAGGAGTATTTGAAGGTGCTAATAAGGCCGATTTCAGTGATGGTGTGCCTCTCTATCTGATTCCCGAAGATGGCCAGATAGGCGTCTTGTCGTTTGCCAAAGTCACTGTTACACGACCATTTCGCTACGTACGCTATATTGGTCCTAATAATGCTCGTTGTAACGTTGCAGAAATAGAGTTCTATGGAGAGGAGTGCTCTGAAGCTCCAAAGAGTGAAGTCCTTTATCAGCCTACCAATCTGCCAACTGTGGTAGTACACATTGCAAATAATAAGGAGCCACAGGATAAGGTCAATGATCTCGTTGCAAACTTCAGTATCATTTCCGATGAGGGTAAGAAAGAACTCTATCAGCCTGGAACCTTCCGCCTGCGTGGCAATGCTTCGATGAACTTCGATAAGAAGCCATATCGTATCAAATTCGATAAAAAGCAGAACGTTCTTGATGCCCCTGCAAAGGCAAAGAAATGGACGCTTATTGCAAACTATGGCGATAAGACTCTCATGCGTAACATCGTCGGCTTCGAGCTCTCTCGACGTTTCGGTCAGGCTTATACTCCATATATCCAGCCAGTCGATGTCTTTGTCAATGGTGAATACAAAGGCTGTTATCAGCTCTGTGACCAGGTTGAAGTAGGCAAGGGGCGCGTAGAGATCGATGAGATGACTCCTGAAGATATCAGCGGAGTGAACCTCACCGGAGGCTATTTCATTGAGGTTGATGCGTATGCTTATGATGAGAAGTCATGGTTCAATTCGAGGAACGGTAATCCTGTGACGATCAAATCTCCTGACGAAGACGATATCAAGCTTGCTCAGTGTACTTACATCAAAGCCCACTTCAATAAACTTGAGGCGGCACTCTTCGGCAATGACTTTGAAGATGAGACCAAAGGTTATCGTCAGTACCTCGATCTGGAGTCATTCCTCAATCATTTCCTCATTGGTGAGCTCAATGGTAATACAGATACCTACTGGAGCCTGTACATGTATAAGAAGCGTGGAGATGATAAATTCTATACAGGTCCGATCTGGGATTTAGACCTGGCATTTGAGAATGATAATCGCACTTATCCGATAGATCGTCTCAACGACTGGATTTATGCGACGAAAGGTTCCATTGCAGGTAACTTCCGTAATTTCGTCTCTCGCATTGTCAAAGACGACAAGAAAGCCGTCTCCCTCATGCGTGAGCTCTGGGCCGTTGCACGTCGGAATAAGAAAATCTATGAGTCTAGCTTACTCGAGTTTATAGATGAGACCGCAAAGACTCTCAATAAGTCACAGGAGCTTAACTTCAAGCGCTGGGATATTATGAATTCTTACGTCCATCAGAATCCGAATGTCTGGAAAGGTTACGATAATGAAGTCGAGAACGTCAAGAGCTACCTTAAGCAGCGACTCATCAAGATGGATTACTGGTTGAAGTTTGATGCTACCTCGCTCGATGAATTCTCATCTGATGCAGCTTTAGGTTCTGTCTTCGAAGTATATAACTTGCAAGGTGTCAAAGTTGCTGATATCACTTCTTTCGAAGAGTTACAGCAGCTCTCTCCAGCTACTTATATCCTTCGCGACTTAGAAGGAAATACTAAGAAGGTGAATATAGCTCGTTAATTATCAGACTAATAATAATCTCCTATATATATCGCAATGAAAGAAATGAAACTTTGGAAATGGTGCTTGTTGCTCTTTTTTGGGGCCTTTGCATTCATGTTTATTTATAGCTTTGCTCAGCTGCCTAGTTTTATGGGTATCCGAACTGGCTATCAGATAGCTCCTTTGATTGTCGGAGCCATCATTCTGATTTATGCTTATCGTTTCTGGATGATTTTTCTAGAGAAGCGAGATCCGGTAGAAACTTCATTCGCCAGCTTATGGCCTGATGTGCGTTTAGGTTTCGGCATTGGATTCTTATATTTTGTAGCTATTACGCTCACGATGATTCTGATCGGTAGCTATCGTATCGAAGGAATCAATATTGATATAGAACAGATCCTTCAGAATTTCTTTCTGATGATCGTAGTGGCCATAGGCGAAGAAATTGTTTTCCGTGGTATTATCTATCGCATGATTGCTGATCGATATAATATGTATGTGGCTCTGGTGGTCTCAGCGCTGTTGTTTGGCTTCATCCATATTACCAATCCTGGTGCAACTGTATGGAGTTCTTTTGCTATTTCCATCGAAGCTGGTATCATGCTGGGTCTGGCTTATAGCTACCGTCAGACGTTGTGGGTTCCTATCGGAATACACCTGTCGTGGAACTTCTCTCAGGGTCAAATTTTCGGTTATGCTGTCTCTGGTATGGATATTCCAAGTCCTATCATCCAGCCAGTGATCACCGGTCATGAATTGGTTACAGGCGGTGCATTCGGTGCCGAAGCTTCAGTTATCGCTGTAGTCCTCAGTTTTGTGATCTCTTATATGCTGTATAAGAAGATCCGGCTTGCAAAAGCAGAATAAGCATACGTAGATTCCTTTGGACAAATTTATAAAGCAAAATAGGACGTCACGATATCGCGGCGTCCTATTTGGTTTTATAAATACGCATACTCGGGATCACGGCGTCCGATCTTGCATGCAGGATACGCACACCCGAAATCGTGGCGTCTGATTTTGTCTGCAGGATCAGACAAACAGGACACAAGTATACATATTTTTTTATTGTTGTCCGCTAAACATGACAAGCGTGTTTGAATCCATTGTTTTTCAATGCATTCAACCGAAAAGCATAATTCCAAGCCCTCATGCGCGTATGTGTGAGGGCTATTTTTCTGCAATAGCGACATCAGGTGGGCTCTCTACCAATGCAGCTAGGGCATCTTCCCAATCTTTCTCGGGATGTTCAAGGAATCCCTGCACGTCAATATAGTACATCAGCATGATTCGGACGATAGTGGCTAGTCCAGAGAAACTCCAAGAGCGGCTGACACCCTTCTGTAGCAGT
>JAZRXZ010000162.1:0-1802 GCA_045600445.1 Bacteroidales bacterium
CAGACCAGATGTTTGCCGCCGACTTCCTTCAAATTCCGCGTCGCCACGGACACCCTTGTCTTTGGCTGTAGCCTTCCCACTATCAGGGCGGCTTAGGGACTTACACCCGTTAGAACATGCCCATGCTGGGCGAACCTAAAAAAGGGGCTTGCAACCGTTGTGCAAGCCCCTTCTACATATCTCTATATCGCATAAGGGTGCGACCCACAACGTTATGTTATGAGCGACGCCACCACCAATATGCGTTCATCATTGTCATTTGCGAATAGTTTTTAATTTTCGGGTGCAAATATAAGGAGTTTTTTTATTCGACGAACATTTTTGGCAAAAAATTTTGCAAATATTATGTTTTTTCTATGATTTTGGGCAATATCTATGCATTTTTCACAGCAAAAGCACTCTCTTCGTACAAAAAACTTGCGAATTATTTCAAAATACGCTATCTTTGCCACATGGAGGTAAAGACCATCGCACATATCGAGACCGACTTTACGACCAAATTCGGTGTCCCCCGTCAGGCAGGACTCATTCCTGAGCTGGAGGGTCGCATTGTCTTCGAACCAGAGTATCGCAATGCGGATGCGCTGCGAGGACTGGAGGGATACTCGCATCTGTGGCTGATCTGGGAGTTTCATAAAGTGAGGAGTGAGGAGCCATTTAAGCCTACCGTTCGTCCTCCCCGCCTCGGTGGAAATAAGCGCATGGGAGTCTTTGCCACTCGCTCGCCTTTCCGTCCGAATCCTATCGGATTATCATCAGTGGAAATTTCTCGCATCGAGCTGAATACGGAGGACGGTCCTATTATATATATAAAAGGTGCAGATCTGATGAATGGCACGCCGATCCTCGACATCAAGCCTTATCTGCCTTTTACCGACAGTCATCCGGAGGCGCGTGGGGGATTTACGGATCAGACGAAGGAACAGGAACCGCTGGAGGTCATCATACCTGACGAGATTCTTTCTGTATTATCGAATAAGTTGGATGAGAATAAGCTCATCGCTTTGAGGCAGGTGCTCAGTCAGGATCCTCGACCACATTATCAGGAAGACGAAGACCGTGTGTATGGCCTCAACTTTGCCGGCGAGGAGATTCATTTCCGCGTCAAGGGGAAAGTCCTCACCGTTGTATAACCTCAATAGTAACATTCTTAATAACTATATTATGAAAACTCTTTTCACCACTCTCCTCATGAGCCTTGCAGCGCTCACTGCTTCTGCACAGCAGATAGATGCATTGGAGCAACTGAAGGCCGACCCTCAGAAGTCGTATGGTACGGATTATCCTTACCGCTTCGTGATGACCGACCTCACCCCTACCCCAGCAGGTTATCAGCCATTCTATATCAGCCACTATGCACGCCACGGCTCGCGCTATTACTGGAGTGCAGACCTCTATAAGAACCTTGACAAGCAACTGACTGAGGCGCATGAGAAGCAGAACCTCACCGCAGAGGGTGAGGCTTTCTATCAGCGCTTCGAAGAAGCTTTGCCAGAACTGAATGCTGGCTGGGGAGAACTTACACAGGTAGGTTGGGATCAGCATCAGAGTATCGCTCGTACGATGTATAACCGCTTCCCTGAGGTCTTCAGTCAGGGCGGCACCATCTCAGCCATCTCTTCTCTCTCTGGTCGTTGTGTCATCAGTATGTCTGCTTTCTGTCAGGAATTAGCACAGTGTAATCCTGCACT
Organism: Bacteroidales bacterium; assembly: GCA_045600445.1. Taxonomy (GTDB): domain Bacteria; phylum Bacteroidota; class Bacteroidia; order Bacteroidales; family UBA3663; genus Liminaster. The sequence continues at coordinate 1,692 of JAZRXZ010000162.1, forward strand.
TGAGATTACCGAGAAATCTTCTCGTTCGGAACTTCACGGTGTAGTTCCTACCGACAAAGAGAATCCATATCGCAAGGAATACCCGAAGATGAAGCCTCGTTATGAGCAGAA
>JAZRXZ010000163.1:0-34774 GCA_045600445.1 Bacteroidales bacterium
AAACATGTGCCAGAAAGACAGGAACGTACTCTTGAAAGAGATTTCCGGGGCATCAAAAACGATACGTCCATCAGCCTCTTTCCGGTAGCTGATCTTGGTTCTCAAAGTTGATATAATACGATTCTTCTCCTTCTCCTTGAATTTCTCATGCAGGTAGTTGTTATAACCGGATTTTGAGATATGAGGAAACTCCGTTACAACTTTGGCATGGGCAATGTCACGAACCAGACCTTCTTCACGAGCACACACCATGATGAGCGCTGCTCCACGACCGACCTCATGCTTGAGTTCCTCATGTAGTACTCCTAAAATTTCATCCGCATGATCTGGATAAACAATCTCATCGAGGAAAGCAGAAGGTTTCTCCTGAAGGCATATCAAATCCCAGATGTTGAGGAATTGTAAGACCATCTGTGGCGTGCATCCTTTGACATACTTGGAGAGAAGAGTCTTTACAAAAGCTTTCACTTCGTCGTGATGGTTTCTTGCTCGGATGAAGAGGTACTCCATAGTGTGAAGCACGCGTTTCTTCTCGCAGATCTTTTCCCAAGAAAGCTCTGGATGGTCAAGTATCAGGATAATGGTCTCTGCTGCTGCCTCCGTACTTGGGACTGGAATGTTGTCATCCAGTGTGCCGTCTTCCTTTATATGTTTGGCAAAAAGAGAAAGGATGAATTCGATGTTTTTGTCAACTGGTTTCTTGCCATACTCGTGCTCGATGTCATCAAAAATGTCGTCAAGTGTCTGTTCTGTCATAAATGGTATTTTGCTTGTGTTTTATTTAAAGAAAGAGGTCATCCATCGTGAGCATGCTTTGAATGCTATGGGTATCAGAACCTGGGGTTACACCAAATGAAGTAATTAAAGTGAGATTAATGGACTTATTTGTTCCAGTTTCTCGTTGCAGTATGTTTACTCTGTTCTGCATTTTTTCCAGCTCGTCTGTAGAAAGCGGATACTTTCCTTTGTAATATTTCATCTCACAGACATTGATAAAGCCATCATTACGATCTATGAGCAGGTCAATCTGTGAGCTGGGTCCTGTCCAAGAATGAGCAGTGCTGATAACAGCAGAGAAACCAAGACCTTTCTTAATCTGCTCTAAATGTTGTAGGCAGACTCGTTCGAAAGCAAGTCCCGCCCAGTTGCTATGAAGAGGGGAGTTATACATGCTGGTCCAGAAGGTTTTGTCTCCATTTTCATTCTTCAGGATAAACTGAAAGTAGAAAAGGGTATAGTTGTCCATGAGCTGGAACAAAGCATCCTTCTTCTCCTTACCTAAACAGGTGTATTTGCGTATGAAACCACATTGTTCTAGCTCTTTCAATGCTTTTGTGAATTGCTCGTTATCTGATTGCTTCGATATTTCAAGTAGCTCAGCACGGGTCATTCCAACTTTTTTGGTCGAAAGTGTATTGATGATTGCAATATGTACTCTTGGATTTTTGAAAAGTGATGCGTAAAGAGCCTCATATTCATGCGCCAGTTCACCATCCTCATCGAAGAACATGCGGTCAAAGTTCTGTGCAACGCTAAATCCTTTCTGCAAGAAGCTCCAGTAATAAGGAATGCCACCTAATGCCATGTAAGCTTCCATAATCATATTTCGCTTATAGCCGAAGTTCTGGCTTTGGCAGAATAGTTCACATTCGTTTAACGTAAAGGGATGCAAATGAATCTTATGTGTCAGTCGATTATGAAGACCACCATAATTCATGACGATATTATCAATGATCCAAGATGTTGCGCTGCCGCACACAACCAACAAAATGTCCTTTCGAGCTGTTGCCCAGTTATTCCAGAAGTGGTCAAGTGCACGGATAAAATTAGAACGAACTGTATCCATCCAAGGAAGCTCGTCAATAAATACAACCTTCTTACCTTCTGGAAGACCTGCCAGAAAATCCTCAAGGAGATGAAAGGCTTCATTCCAAGTCTTCGGCATTGCTTTTTTCTTCATTCCATAGCGATATAGAGACTGTCGAAATTCTGAAAGCTGTTCTTTCATGGGCGCATCCAGAATTCCGGTGTGCTGGAATGAGAAATTATAATTAAAGGCCTCTCGTATCAGGAATGTTTTGCCAACGCGACGACGACCATAAACAGCAATAAATTCTGATTGTTCAGACTCTATCGCTTTAATAAGTATCTCTTTCTCTTTTTTTCGACCAATTAGCATACGTAGATTTTGTTGAATTCGAGTGTGCAAAGATAAATGAAAAATCTGAATTGCGAGCAAAAATAATAAAAAAAATGCTAGAACTGGTGGAAAACGTGTAAAAATGGTGAGTTTTCCACTGGGTTCAAATATTTTTTATCTTTCAAAACTAAATCTATCCTTTCTTTGTATCGGGAGTTTTACTAGTATTCCGACTGAAAAACAAGCATCTTTGTTGTTAATCAATCTATATCAATCTAGCGAAATGTACATCAATTCATCTGTTACGTTTTTTTTTATTTATTCATTTATCGTCCTTATTGTAATATTCTCTACCCAAAAGGTAAAGTGCATACAGAGAAAGTGCGCTATCTTTGCAGCCGATAAAGTCATTTTTATGCTTGTCTTATGCTCTCAAATGCCAGAAACAGAAATGCATGATGGTTTGATTAGAACAACTTAATATTACTCAATATGAAAAGATTGGATATTTTTTTTCTTGTCATTGGCGCTCTCATTCTCAGCCAATGCTGAGATCCGGTTGCCGGCTCAGATTTCAGAGAAAATGGTACTTCAGCAGTTGACTAGGGCTGAGACGAGCGAAGTGGCAAGCATGCGTTCTGATTGCCATGCCTGGGGAGCTTCTCTCAATATCGAGATTTATCGCACTGTGCTGGGTGTCGACAGTGATGCTCCTGGCTTCAGACGAGCTCGTATCGAGCCCCATTTATCTGGAAGGGACAGAAGATCGATTGTCCTCTCTATAATGCACTTTTTTCGAATAAAATAAGACAATGAATGGATGACTCTATTCACTGTCTTATCATTGTTTTTTGATTGATTCAAAAGACTTAAGTTGACGAAATCCTTTGATGCTTTTGTTTTTTATTTGCGAATAATATAAGTACCAGGTTTATATTCTTGAGTGTTTTGCTCTCCTGGCAAAGAAACGGAAGCTGTGGTCCCCTCTGGTATGCTGAAGTTCCAAACCCATTCATCTCCTTCGTAATGCCATTCGCTTTTGATTATACCGGAAGCTGAGTGATAAGTGGCATCAATGGAACCCAATCGAGGATCTGGTATTGGAGCAAGTATGATATGATGGAATCCTGGGTCACTGACATCTGCAGCAATGCCGGCAGCAGATTCCCACAGCCATTGACAAACGCAGCCATATGCATAATGGTTAAAGCTGTTCATGCCACGTGGACCCATGCCATTCTCTATCATGTAGCTGTTCCAACGTTCCCAGATGGTGGTGGCACCATTGTCAATGGAGTATAGCCAGCTCGGGTTGCGACGTTGAAAGAGCAGGTTGTATGCAATGTTGCTGAGTCCACATTCTGTAAGTGTTGGCATTAAGATGCTAGTACCTAAGAATCCGGTTTGCAGACAGTCTCCGTGATCGGTAAAATTCTGTTTCAGACGCTCTATCATGGCTGTCTTGGCTTCCCCTACAACCAGGTGATTTCGTAAAGCAAAGAGGGCAGGAGTCTGCATTGTATTGAGTATTTCTGTGCAGAAGGTACCATCGGCACGGAGGAACTGATTTTTGGCGTATGCTTTGGCTTCTTCCACCATCTGTTCGTAGGACGCCGCGTCACGGCCTGTAGCTTTGGCCATGTCTCGCATCATTGTAGCATCTATAATCCAATAGGAAGCACTTAGGTAGTTCCAGTAGCTGATGGCCTCTGGCAATGGACCTTTGGCATCAAAAGCACCACCGCCGCAACTCTCAAGCGGCTCGTAACTTAACCAGTCTGCCCACTGATAATTGGAATTCTCTGCAGCAAGGGTCGAATGATCATATCTGGTTTCTGCCACATGTGTTATGAAACGCTGCATTGCATCCCAGTTCTCATCGATGATTCGGGTATCACCCATTTGCTTCCAGAGAGTCCAAGGCACGATCACACCTGCATCAGCCCATCCTACACGCATCATCGATCCTTCGTCTCCACAATATTGGCCCCATGGCGCAATGCCAGGAAAGCCTCCAAGTGAAGATTGCGAATCGCGCATGTCTTGCATCCATTTCTGCATAAAGGCGTAAGTATTGGCAAAGAAGGTTCCTGTTTCGGAGAAGACCTGTGTATCAGCCGTCCATCCCAAGCGTTCGTTACGCTGAGGACAATCGGTAGGAACTGAGAGGTAATTGGAACGCATGCCCCAGAGGGTATTACTGATGAGTTGGTTCACATCTTTGTTGCCTGTAATGATTGTACCAATTTCATCTGCGGCAGTGATTGAAGAAACCGGTATGGATTGGACACTTTGGAAGGAGACGTCATGATCAGCAGTGATGTCCAGAAAACGATACCCGAAGAATGTATGGTGCGGTATATAGTTTTCTCCTTGCTCATGGCCGGCAAATGTGTAGACCAGTCGGACGCCATCTGGTATACGCAGATTGAGGCGATGCACGCTACCTTCTGGGCCATCCATACCGCGGTCGATGGCTCCATTTCCGTCGTTGAGCAATTCGCTTGGGAGACAGGTAAGTACCGTACCCTCAGGTGCGGTGAAACTGAATGATGGTACGGCGGCGCAGTTCTGACCAAAATCTATAACCAGATGCTCTCCGCATTTGAGATCAATTACAGAGCCAGGTATAAATTCCCGGATCTGATCGATCTTGCCATAGGCTTCTTCACACTGTCCGCTTATAGCACTCCAGGCATAGCACTTGACAGGCAGAAGTGTGAGGTCGTGACGCAAATAGACCTCTGCACCTTCGGTAGGTAAAATTTCCCCCGAGAACTCTGTGCTGACTTCAGGCGTAAGGAGAAGATTGGGAGTGTCATATCCAGGTTGGCGACGGGCATCGTAATGTTCCCCATCGTAGATGCCTGCCAGTGTTACAGGACCTGCAATACCAGCTTTCCAATGCTCCTGATCTGTGCCATAAAGATGTATTGAACCATCAGCCATAGTCAGCTCTATTACCGAGCGGAAGGCAGGTTTCTGTCCGATCATTCCTTGGGTGCCAGCTGGGGTAATAATTTTATCTGCCCACCATCCTGGAGTGACTTCTGCTGAGAAAACGTTTTCGGCGTCAGCTCCCTTCATCAGTATGTCTGTAATGTCGTATGTGAATGAGCGACGCGTCTTGGCATAATGGGTATATCCTGGTTTCAGAAACTCCTGACCGACAGGTTTGCCATTGACATACAATTCGTAAGTGCCTAATGCTGTGGTCATCCAGCGCGCTTTTTTGATGGTGAGCTCATTTTTAATTTGTGTGACAAACCAGCTGGAACCTTGAGAAGAAGAGCAATATTCCTCTTCGCTTGCTACTTGTGTGGCTATAGGAGCATTTGTCGCAGAGATCCAGGTACTTTGTTCCCAGTACTCTTTGGGAAGTGAGCCAGTTAGGAATCCGGTTGAAGCGGAGTCTGTACAATCTGTGCTATTGCATCCCGACAGCAAGTAAACGAGAAAGGCTACAGACAGTGTAAGTGCAAAGAATTTATTTCCCATAAATAGAAATTATTATTTTACTCAAAAAGGAATTTGTCAATTAGAACTTCTCCCAGAGCAGGTACATCCCAATCGTGTCCCCAGACACGGAACTCGATGCGATGACCGCTCTGTAATGGATGCTTTAGCTGTAGAGGTATGGTATTGTACGAATCTGAAGGTTCTGGAATTTCTGCTGTGCCTAATACCTGTCCATTTACTGCATCCGTGAGTTCAACAAATGCATGATGAGCTGATATATTGTGCAAAGTAATCATAATTTTCTGAATCTTCTCAGTTATCTCAAGGTTCTGAAAGGCAATAATGCCTCCGTCTCCAGTAATGGCCACATCCATATTCGATGTCGACAGATTGGTAACATTAGACCATCGGCATTCAGTTCGCCAGAGCACGTCGGTCCATTCAGCTTGAATGGCGGTGCCTTTTGATATCTTGCGATCAAAGAGGGGAGTAGAATCAACTACAAAATCATCTACATCAAGCCAGCCCCCCTGACGATTTCTGGTATTATAGCAGAAGAGGGCAAACCGATTGCCAACAAAATAGTCTCCACTATACTGCATCTTGAACTTTTGCCCGAGAGGATGAAAGATAGAACCATCCATACTATAAAAGAACGTTGCAGAATCGGCTATTGCATCGATATGTACACGTAACCATAATTGATGGGCTTGTCGCTCAGAGAGTGTTAGTCGCTCATGAGTTTGTTCTTGTTGTGCATCTCCCACAGTTTGTGCCAGAACGAGACCTTTGGAAGTTCGGTTGATGGTAAGCGTAGCGTATGGGATATTGAGTACCGCCAGACCTGCACGATCTCCTACTTTCAGATGGCTGGCATCTATACAAGCTGTGGCTTGGCTATATGGTCCGAAGATACGCTGTGTAAGGGTATTTCTGGCCATGAGCAAAGGCGCCTCCGGACTGACTTGAATAGAGGACTGTGCCATTCTGTCAGGGTGTGTAACGCGAGGGTTATTGGTCTCATGGCGTGGCAGTGGCTGTAAGGCAGGTTGGGCATGCAGGCGTAGGAAGCCTGGACGTTGGGTGAGCGATACGTGATTCCAATCCGGATTGTGATTAAATTGCCACTGAAGACCGAGCTGATGCAAAGAGAAGTCATCTGTGGTGGCAAGAGTTTGTGCTTCAGGTTTTGGCTCAGGGGAGTTCTGCCCTGCATGAATCAAAGGTTTACGCAACGTGATGTTTCCCTCTGCCCAGTCACCAAACACTGGCCAACCATCGAGCCAATGTACAGGCACCAAGTGTGGGATACGACCTAAGGCTCCCATATCCATAAAAGCCATAGCCCATGTCTGGCCACTGGCAAGTGGAATCAGACAGGCCTGGAGAAGATGCGACTCAGGGCGACGTGCCCCTGTACACATTACTTCACGCTCCTCCCATGGGCCATCGAGCGATCGGGAACGAAGACATGTGACATTACCAGAATGAGAACCTCCGTATGTACATATTATATAATAGTAATCGCCAATGTGATAGGGACGGTTACCCTCGAGGCCCTCACGATGCCGGCGGTACAGAAGTCTCGCTGGGGTCTTAGCCTGACAGCTGACAGGGTCGATCTCAGTGATGTAGTTGACGCTATTGCCATGCACTACATAAACACGGCCATCGTTATCGATCATAAAGCCTGGGTCATAAAGAGCATGGTGGTAGAACCCATCGCTCTGTTCTTGTTCAATAGGGGTAATGAAGCGGTCCGTATAAGGATTGAAAGGGGAGTCGTAGAGTGTGGTCTTACGCCATGGTCCGTCCATCTTTGATGATGAATAGATATAGGTGCCGTTACTGTTGCTTGTAAATAGTACATGAAATTCTCCGCCCCAATATCTTAACGCTGTAGCCCACTGGCCTCGAGCATAGCGATTGCCTCCCTGAAGCGAGAAGTAAGGATCCTTATCATCAAACTGAGGAACCACATTTGCCGCAAACTGCCAGTTAACGAGGTCGGTGCTGCTGACGATGGTGACACCAGGAAGCATGTGCATCGAAGTGGTGACCATATAGAATGTATCATCTACTTGTGTTACGTCAGGATCGGGCATGTCGGCCCATAGAACGGGATTGGTGAATGTGCCGTCGCCATTGTCGCTGCTCTGTACCCGGAGTGGGATAATATAGAGTAAAGATAACAGCAGAAGAAAGATATTACGCATGATATGTTGTAGTTTATTGTAAGTGCTTGTATCGCTTGACTCGTTGATCGTTGATAACCCCGCTCCAGTTCATTCCGAAGGCAAAGTCATAGATGTGCTGATCCATATCTTGATAGCATTCCATGTCGAGAGGAACGTCTTCGGCCTGCAGCTCTACTGTCTTCATGTCACGTGGCATCTGGAAAGGGAGAAGACCACTGGGTTCAAACCTGCCGCTGATAACATCGAGGATGGCCTGATTCTGGATGGTGAAAGTGAGGAGAATGGCATCTGCTAACGGCTCTACCTCGCTCATGACAAAAGGGTTGGAGGTATTGACCACCAGGATGACAGGTTTGCCACTCATCTGTAGGCGTGTCTGTTGCAGCAGCTCAAGGTCGGTATGATTGTAAGTATGTACGCCTTTCCCTCGATAACTGCGGTTGGCTATGGTCTCAAAAGGATCGCCCTGACCTAAGCTTTCTAAACGGGCATCGTTAGCTACATAATCTTCGTATTGCAGAGAGATAGGATAGTATCCATTGCCGGGAGCACTGACTTGTGATGGGTCGGGAATAAAGGTATTGTCTTCTGACTGAGCAAAGCGTTGAATGTATTGACTGACAAAGGCATCTTCCTGTCCCTCTTGAATAGAACGTCCATAGCGACGAGCCATGGCTAGTAAACCAGGTTTGATGCGTGAGAGATCTGCATTTGCCATGGCTTCGCGCATGCTGTGTCCCCAGCCGCTAAAGGGCGAATCGATGAAGACGATGGCTACATCTGCCTCTTCTGGAGAATCTGCAATTTCGAAATATTGGCTTACAAGTTTGTTTTCAACTGGAGTGATGGAATCGGCAGGAATTGTGGATCCCCAAAAGCTTGGATGAGTTGGATAATAACGACGAGGAATGAATACGCGCTTGTGCTGATTCTCAGCGAGAGGGAGTGTGTTTCCGTGGTTCTTGACCATGACGATACTCTTCTGCTGTGCCTCGTAGCCTTTGGCCATGAATTCAGAACAACCGACTACCTTTTCACTCTCTTCTGCAATCATGTATGGATTCTCAAACAACCCCGTGCGGAAAATATTGCGAAGCAGACGATGTGCAGATGTGCGAATGCGTTGTTCTGCTGCCTCTTCTCCTATATCATTTTTGAGCATCTCAAATGCTTCGAGAACGGGTCTTGGGTCATTGTTCCCACCAAACTGATCGACACCAGCCTTGAGAATCAGGTAATGTCGTTGGGCAACAGAGAGCAGTTCAACACCCCAAGGCTTGCCACTGTACGAGCCAGGATGAACTTCGTCGGCAGTAACACCCCAGTCGGTACATACTACACCATCATATCCCTCTTGTTCGCGAAGTTGGCAGGTGATGATATCGTAGTTGAAGTTATTGGCTACAGTGTCAGGACTTTGACCGAGTGAAATGGTGTAATAGGGCATGATTGCGGCAGCCTGTTTAGTTCCATTTTTCAAGTGAAAAGCACCTTGGCGATATGGCAGTTTGTGCCGATCTGCGTTGCTTCCAGGATAGACAGCATATTTGCCACGGCCAAAATGTGCGTCACGGCCAGCCTCGCAAGGGCCACCTCCAGGCCAGTGTTTGGCCATAGCATTGACACTCTGGAAGCCCCAAGCACCATAAAGAGCAGCTTTGCCTGTAGAGGTTTGGAATCCATCGCAATAGGCCTCGGCCATGTCGGCAACGAGCTGAGGATCTTCACTATATGTGCCTTGAAACCTGAACCAGCGGGGCTCTGTGCCTAAATCGATTTGGGGAGATAGACAGGTTGCAAAACCCAGTGCTCGGTATTCGGCAGAGGCAATCTGACCATATTCTCGTACTAGTTCTGGATCGAAGGTTGCGCCCATGCCCAGTTCATTAGGCCAGAGCGAAATGTCACCTCCAGCTCCTGCTGAGAATTCGTTGCCTGCTGCACTGACACCATTACGAGGATCAGATGAATTATTATTTGGTATGCCATGTCCCAAGCCTTCAACAAAAGCCTGAGCTTCATTGTTCCACTTAACGGCTACTTCTGTGCTCTGCACACTGGTAACCAGTACATGGCGAAGGTGATCGCGGCCGAAAAAGTCACGTTGCTGATCTGTGAGTTGCCAAGGTTCCGCATCACTTTCTGCCAAAGTTTTTCCTCCATAGGTGGCAACGCTGCTTCGGCCATCTCCTGGGATGGATTGGTGATCACTGTATAGCATAAGTCCGGCAATCTCTTCAAGACTGAGTTGAGAGGCAAGGTCTGCTGCACGACTCTCGATGTCAAGACGCCAATCTTCATAAGGATCGAGCACACCATTGTGGTTGAGATCCTTGAATGCGTGATGCCCATCGTGCAAGATATTGATACTTGATGATGGAGAATAGCCTAATGTAGGACCATCCTGACAGATAAGAGTGAACCCTTCATAAGCAGTTTCTAATGGCTGAGTGTGGCATGAAGAGAGCAGAACCGACAGAAGAGTAAAATGCAGATAACGTTGATTCATATTGAGACTCTGAAAATAATGAAGAATGCCTGGGGCCACTGATGATGAAGCCCCAAGCATACACATATACTAATTAAACAACACGCACATTACCAACCTGGATTCTGCTTGAGATCGGGATTGTTGTTGACATCACTATCTGGGAATGGGAACAACTCGTTCTTGCCGGTTTTCCAACCAGGATTACCTGTAGGAGTGATGCTGAAGTTATAGGTGCCGTCGGCCTTCTGGTCACCATCAAGAAGCTGATAAGTCTGCTGGCCAACATGGGCAAGGGTTGTGGTAGCATCGCCCCAACGAACAAGGTCGATGTAACGCTGACCCTCAAGGTAAAGCTCTGCACGACGTTCTGCCTTGATTCCATAATCAGCATTATTCATATCGAGCGAAGGAGCATCGGCCAGACCTGCACGACGACGAACCTGATTGAGCGCGTCAAGACCAGAGAGTGAGCTGCCATTCTGGCCGCCTTGACAAACGGCTTCTGCATAATTGAGCAGTACCTCAGCATAACGCATAAAGACTGGATTCTTCTTAGAGAAAGCACTTGAGTAGTAGTTGCCAGTCTCATCTTCCTTGCGCATGATGCCTTTGACCTTGAAATAGCCCTGGGATCCACCATAAGGATAGGTAATCTCGCCACCGTCAGCTACTGCCATAGCAATGTCCTGCACGCTTCCCTTAAGACGAGGTGAATCCTTTCCATCGTGATTGACAAAGAAGTCCCAGATTTCTTTGCTTGCACAAGAAGCTGCACCATAGTGCATAAAGGTGTTGGCAAAGCGGGTGCTTGCACTCCAGTTGATGTTAGGGCAGAGGTAGCACTCGTGTGCTCCTGTCTGCGATAGGGCATTCTCTGGATTTTCATTGAAATCGAATTCCCAGATATTTTCTGCAGAGAAATCTGAAGATGCACAATTAATCAGATCAAACTCGCTAAGCAACTCATACTTGCCGGTAGCAATTACTTGATCGTGGAGTGTTTTTGCAGCCTCTGCATAATGTCCTTGCCAGAGCTGGGCCTTGCCCAACCAAGCAAAGGCTGCTTCGCGGGTCAGTCGTCCACCTATGCTCTTCTGTCCGTCTTTACCAGACTTTGTTGGCAATGACTGAGCAGCTTCGCTAAATTCTTTTTCAATCCAAGCCCATGAATCTGCTACAGGTGTATTTCCTTCAGAACCAGTAAGTATATGGTTCGCAAGAGGAGCACTTCCGTATAGCTGCACGAGATTCATCATGGCCCAAGCACGAATGGCTCGACATTCGGCAACCGCCTGATCCTTTACCGCAGGAGAAGCAACATTATTTGAAGGCATATATTCAATCACCATGCCACAATAGTAGCAGATAGTGTAATAGTGTGACCAAATAAGACTATATGCACTTGAAGAAGAGCTCTCTTGATAAGAGAAACCATCGGCAGCTTCGTCGGCCATCTGTCCAAGATTCATATTTATCAGCGCATGGTTGGTTTTGTTCTTGCCAATCATACCACCCATCACGTTCATTACCTCATCTCCTCGAATGGCGGCATAGATGCTTGCAATGAATTGCTTGATCTGTGCATCATCTGCTTTTTTATAGACGTCGGTGCTTTCTACACCATGCTGTTCGATTTCGAGGAGGCTCTCGTTGCAAGAAGTGGTAGTGGTAATAAGCGTGGCTGCTAAACCTGCTACCAATGTATATTTTACTATTGATTTCATATTTTATCTTTTGTTATAAGTCTCAAAACACTTAATTCAAAATTATATATTCAACATCAAAATCAGAAACCGATATTGAAACCAAAGCTGACAGACTTGGCTAGTGGATAGCTTCCGTTGTCAAGAGCCATGAAGGCTGCGCTGTTGCCTGCACCTGAGGTCGCATTGGCCTCTGGGTCTGAGCCTGCGTAATTGGTAAAGGTGAAGAAATTTTCGAGAGAGCAATAGAGACGGAGATTGTCTACGAAGCCAGATTTTTTGCAAATCGACTTTGGTAAATTATAACCGAGCTGAATTTGCTTGATCTTGAAGTATGAAGCATCGAAGACCGCTGCACTTGAATGGCGAAATTTGGTATCATTGACCTGCTGCTGTGCTGAAGGCAGAGAAGCTGAATGGTTGGTTGTTGTCCATCGATCAGTGTAGAATTGCAATGGACGATTAGAAGGTGTATAGTGGAGCATACCATACATTAGCTTATTGCCGTATGCACCAGCACCATAGATGCTGAAATCAAATCCCTTGTACCCGAGATTGATAGTAGCACCATAGGTGAAGTCTGGAATTGCAGAACCAAGGTTTACACGGTCGTCAGCAGTAATGTCACCATCGCCATTCTTGTCATAGTACTTAGCCATACCCGTTTCAGGATCAACTCCCTCAAGTTTGTAGCCAAGAATGTACCAGATAGGGTAACCCTCTTCAAAGAATGTAGCATAGTCACCGGCTTGTATTTTAGCACCGCTGATACGAGTACCCTCACCCTTATATTCTTTGACCTTATTGTTTACGGTTGCGAGGTTGGCTTTGATGCCATACGAGAAGTCTTTACCAATGCGATCACGCCACTCAAGCTCCAATTCGAGGCCAGAATTGGTAACCTTACCGAGATTCTGATAAACACTGACTGCGCCAGTAGTAAGAGGAGCAACAGACTCTACGATTAAGCCGTCTGTGAGTTTGTAGTAATAATCGATAGTTGCGGTGAGATGATCCTTGAGGAAGCGGAGATCAAGGCCCAAGTCAACCTGTTTAGACTCCTCCCAGCGAAGGTTACGGTTCGGAACTTTGTTGCTTGGGCGTGTACCTTGATAGAGTACGCCATCAATATAATAAGTGTTGTTTTCGAGGATATTTCCGTAGAATGATTCACCTACACCAGTTTGTACAGTGGTTGCATACTGATAACCTCCCAGATTGCTGACCGATCCGTTTACACCGTATGATGCACGCAATTTACCATAACTGAGGATGCCATTTTCTATAGCCTTACTCATAAATTCTTCGTTGGTGAAAGTCCAACCAATCGATACCGAAGGGAAATAACCCCAGTTGTGATCGAGGTCAAGATAAGCTGCATCGTATGAGTCCGCACGGAAATTGAACTGAGCATTATAGCGATTCTTCCAATCCCAGGAAAGACGGCCATAGTAAGCAATCTGGCGTCTCTGTATTACATTGCCAGTTACATCCTTGGTTGCATTGTTGGTGGTGTAATCAAGGTAATGATAATTATCAGCATCATTGCTGAGATCATTTACTTTTGCGCTTACAAAATCACGGCGATAATCGCTGTAGCTCATACCAGCCATGATTCCAAAGTTGCCCATGAATCCGGTCTCCCACAGATAGTTGGCAAAGTTCTCCCACTGATAATAACGCGTAGTATATTGGCCCGACGACAGACTGAGAGCCTGACCTGCCTGTGTAGGATCATCATTGTAGCCCATCCACTGTGCTGGACTATATGAATTTTCACGAACGTTGCCTAAAGTATAGCCGAGTCGGGAGGTGAAGACAAAGTTCTTAAATGGAGTGATGTTCAAACTCGTTGCTCCATTGATATGCAGTTGCTTGGTACCACTACTGCGTTTGTCCATCGTTTCAATGCCTCGCATAGGGTTGCTATTTCCAGTCCAAGGCAAGTAATAGTAGAGTCCGTCAGCGTTCTGGGTAAGAGGCATACCATTGGCAATGGCGGTCTTCACATTTTCAGGCATTTGACTTTCGTTGGCATAAAGGACTGGAGTCAGAGGGTCACTCATCATGATGTGCTGCATCATACCAAATTGGGTATTGCCTTCACTCATTCCATAACGAGTAACGTCTGAGATGGTGTTCTGGGTCGATATTTCGAGCCAAGGACGCAATTTGTAACTGGCATTAATCTGTGCGTTGATACGCTCATAGGTATCTTTGCTCTGAGTCATCATACCGTCGTTGTTCATATAACCAGCATTGAGGAAGAACTTGCCCTTGTCATTGCCGCCTTCAAATCCGACAGTATATCGCTGGATCTTTCCGGTTCCAAACAGTTCGTCCTGCCAGTCTGTATCTGTACCTTTTACATAATACTTGTCATAGAGCTGCGTAAAACCTTCTCCCTGAATCTCAGTCATCCACTGAGTATACTGCTGAGCGTTCATAACATCGGCCTTTTTGGCTAGTGAGCTGTAAGACCACTGGCTGTCAAAGGTGATGCGGGTAGTTCCTGCTTTACCGCTCTTAGTGGTAATAAGTACTACACCATTACCTGCTTCTGCTCCATAGATAGCAGCAGAAGCCGCATCTTTCAGTACCTCCATACTCTGGATATTAGATGGATCGAGATAAGAGATATCACTTACCTTCAGACCATCTACAATATAGAGTGGGTCACTCGATCCATTAGAAGAATAGCCACGCACACGGATACTTGGTGCTGAGCCAGGAGCGCCAGAGGCATTGACAACCTGAACACCAGATACTTTGCCCTGCAGAGACTGGGCTGCACTTGAATTTACAGAATTAGCCAAATCTTCTGCCTTGATACTTGAGATTGCACCTGTGACATTGCTCTTCTTTTGAACACCATAACCGATGACGACGGTCTCTTCCAACATCTGATTGTCAGGCTCTAGCACAATGCTCATTTTTGAAGGAGCTGCAATGAGGTGCTTGGTGATATAACCTACGTAGCTGATTTGGAGTTTGGCACCAGGTGAGGCAGTAGGTAACTCAAAGTTGCCATCAATATCCGTAACGGTACCAGTTGTGGTCCCTTCAACTAAGACGGAAGCTCCGATTACAGGTTCATTGTTTTCATCCAAAACTTGTCCACTAACAAGACGACTCTGTTGACGTTGTTGTGTCTGCTGAGTTTGCGTGGTTTGTGCTACTGCCATCTGGAGAGGTGCTATGCAGGATAATGCACCAGCTACCATCAGCGTAGACGAAAGTCGATTTTTCATGCTGTTCATAATGACTAGAATTTATTTATATATTTTATGTAGTGATTTTATCATCTCAAAATTGCTTGTTTGTCCGATTTGGCGCCACAAAGGTATATAAAAAAGGTGGAGCCTCCATTGACGTTTATTCTTCACTTTTATACTTTTGGACTAATATATTAAAATTAAAATGTGTAATCAATTGCGCAATTTGTCCAAAAGTAAATCTTAGTGGATGAAAAGTCAAAGTGAAAGTACAAAAAATGAAAAAAATATATTGATAATTAAATTTTTTTATAATCAAATTTTGTCATTTTTTTTTAATTGTTTATCTTTGCATGGTACAAATGTTAATATAAATGGCACAACATGCAAAGAATAGAAAAAAAATATATAGTAGATCTTGGTCCAGAATGCTTAGTGAATTCCTTATATCGTGATTCGATTGGTGAGGAGTTCAGTCTGAATGATAATATTGATTCAGACATAGATTTTTCGAGCCCAGAAGCAAAAAAGCACATTCAGATTACAACCAAGATAGTTGGCCATAGTAGTATATTTATATGTACAGAAGGAGAAATAGATCTGGTATGTAACTCAATTCCTTGTAAGATGAAGAAGGGAGATGTTGCATATGCACAAACAGGGCATTTGGGTTGTGTCAATGCGTTTAGTTGTGATGCTCGTTTCTTTTTAATCGTGTGTGCTGACAGTTTTTATATGCCACCTCTTACTGCTAATGAATCTGCAGCTTTCCGTAGAGAATTAGCAACGCATCCAATAGCACATCTTTCAGAATCAGTCATGTTTGGATGTCAGATGCTTTATAAGATGATGCGTAATGCTTTATATAAGCGAGACGAAATCCATTATGTGCGTCGTACGGTACAGGGACTTCTTCAATCTGTATTCTTTCAGGTTTTCTCTGCTTATGAGACCCAGGCAAAGACTGATTCTCCTTTAACAAACGCACGCCAGGAAGAGATTTTTCAACGTTTCATTAAGTTGGTAGAAAAGAATTATACGCAAGAGCGAAACATAGGATTTTATGCAGACAAACTCTGCATTACACCTAAGTACCTGTCACAGCTTATTTTCAAAGCTTCTGGCATTTATGCAGGTGACCATATTGACAACTATGCCATTGCAGAGGCCAAGGTTTTGATCAAAAGTCGAAAATATACTATTGCACAGGTATCGGATATGCTCAATTTCTCTTCGCAGGCTTACTTCGGCCGATATTTCAAGAAGCATACTGGCATGACCCCCATGGAATTTGCAGAAAAATCATAAATTCACAAAGAAAGAGAGTCCAAAGTTTCACAACTTTGGACTCTTTCAACTTAATTACCTATATATTAACTTACTAATCTCATACTATTCAAATAATTCTATACTTACGGGAACATCGTTGCGCAGGCAGTATTCGTTAAATACTGCACCCCATGGCATTGTCTTTGTTTCTTCCAAGAGTGCTAATTTTTGATAATGTTGTTCATTGAATTCGTAATAGTGTATTTTTTGGACAGGCTTTAATAGAGCACGCATCATGCAACATTGTGCAGCACGTGCTTTGATAACATATGCTTTAGCACGTGGAATATGCGGAGTATAATAGTCCATTGAATAATGAACCCGTTGCTGGATGCCCGAATTGATAATTTCGAGAAATAGAGATATCTCATTGACATTCATCAGAGACTGTGAGACTCCAGACCAGCGAGATGGTCGGCTTAGATGAATTAGTAGTCCGGGTACTGTGTTCATTAGGGTAGATATGCTGTCCGTAGTAGTACTGAAGGTCGGGAAAGCATGTCCCGTTGTTAGTGTATACATCTTTTGCCGTCTGATAGCATAATTGGAAATCTGTTCTTGTGAACCAATTAGCGTTGTATTCGGTGAAAAATCCAGGGATTCCAGACAGTCTCTCATCCAGATGAATGGCTTAGCCAAGGCTAAATCTAGGCTTTCCTCCAATAGTTTACGATACAGCATACGTTGTAATGTAGGCTCGCTCAGTGTATCCATGACCGCCAGGTTCATTACGCAGATTGACTTTTGATTCTCACCTAGTGTATTGGCCGTTTCACGGCAATGGCTCAAGTAATCTACCCATTGCTGTCGGCTTTTTGGATCTGTGCATGTCAATGTGTGCCGTGCCGTTTTATCCTGCAGTATAACCATTAGGTCAATATCTACTAGCTTGCTTCGAGACCAGTCCATCCAATCGTTGAGATCTGTAATAGGAGGAAGGTTGACAATGTTATCATTTTTTTGATCTGGCATTGCATGCAAGTTCAACCTATGTCTGCCAGGTATCAGTTTTTTTGCCCAGATGAAATCTTTTTGCAATTCCTTTGACCATTGGTGATGGCATCCTTTCGTTGTGCAAGGATTGCTGAGTTGCCAGGTATTGAAAGAAAGATGGAAGTCTTCCATTTGAGTAATGACATTTTCTGTATCAACACCTATCTCGGCATATCGCTCTTTTGCAAGTTCGTATGACTGATGTATTTTGAAGAGTGTCATATTTTAGTGATGTAATTGACTGTTTTTATTATTTGATGTTGCAAAGATAACCTTTTCTTTTGGACGAAATCTTTCCTTTTGGGAGAATATATTTGCACTTTTGTTGTTTTTGTTTCAATAGTCGAAAAAAGGATAAATTCATTCATCTAAAAGTCAACCATTATTTCCCGATTTAAAACTATTTTTGCAGCGTAATCAACTAATTTAAATAATAAGATGCAGAAAATAACACTTATTACAGCGCTCTTTTGTGGGCTGCTTAATTCCTGCCAATCTAGTCAACAATCGCCGGAAGGTTTGAAGGATAATACAGCCTTAATCTGCAGTGCAGGACCTTGGTATGATACAGATGGTAAAAAAATTGAAGCGCATGGCTTCCAGGTGTTCTATAACGAACAGGATTCCACTTATTATTGGTATGGAGAGAATAAGGAACATACACACAAAGGAAGTAATGTGTGGACATGGGGAATTCGAGCTTATTCGTCACGCGACTTTGTGCACTGGAAAGACAAAGGACTAATCATTCCACCTGATACCATCGATGTTCATTCTCCTTTACACTATAGCCAATGGAACGATCGACCACACATTATTTATAATAAAAAGACAGGAAAGTGGATCTGTTGGATTAAGAATATGAGCTCGACGGTTTTCTTCGTTATGCAAGCCGATAACTTCCTCGGCCCTTATGAAATGGTCAATACAGGTTTGCGTCCTGGTGGTTATGGTGTAGGAGATTTCGACTTGCATGTTGATGATATTACAGGCAAAGGTTATCTCTGGTTTGAACGGCCACATTGGGAGATGATGTGTTTTACACTCAATGACACTTTCACTGACGTCACCGACGAAGTAAGTGAACACTTCTATGGACTGCGTCCACCCTATACACGTGAGGCTCCAACACATTTCGAGGTGGATGGTCATCACTATCTTTTCACCTCGGGCACCACGGGCTATTATCCTAACGAGAGCCAGGTGGCGCGCTTCGACGATCCTCACGGAACCTACATCACCTTGGGCAATCCTCATCCCTCGGACTCCACTCGCACCTCCTTCTTCTCACAGATCACCGATGTGGTCAAGGTCCCTGGCAAGCAGAACCTCTACGTCGTAGTGGCAGACCGTTGGATGCCGCAGCTGATGGTGAACTACGATGCAGATAGCATCTGCCGACAGTTCGCCGATCAGCATCAGTCCGGTCAACCAGCACCTCTCAACTTCGATGGCATCGGTTATTATCCCGATTACAGCCAGGTGCTCCGTGCCGACTGGGATGACATTCCCGAGGCTACTTACACCTTCCTGCCCATGCAGATGCATGACGGAATGCCTGTCATTGAATGGCGTGACACGTGGAGCCTCGATGACTACGAGTAGCGACTTTCGCGCGTAAGACACTTTAATAAGAAGCCTCGCTCAGGATTGTTCCTGGGCGAGGCTTCTGTTTCTTGGGTTGTCGATCGTTTGCCGAGCCTTTATCTGTTCACAATCTGATAGTCGAAATAGTCGACGTCGATGAAACCACGGTTCTTCTGGTTCCAGGTGAAAATGCCTATCATGTCGCCTCGGAAGGCGGCATAACGCTGTTCGTAACGAGGGCCAAAGGCTGTCCAGTGTTCGCCGTCGAGGCTGTATTCGTACTGCACGAGATTGTCGAAGTTGTAGTGATTGCGGATGTACAGTTCCTTAGCCTCCTTGGGTAGGATATCACCCTCCAGAGTCTCCACTTCAGCATTTGGGTGATACTGCTGCTTGTGATAGTGCTCGAAGACGATCTGCTTCCGCTTGCCAGTCATGCGGACGGCCAGATAGCCATAGTCAAGACCACCATCGAAATGTGCCACACCGGCATACTGTCCCGAAGCCATGTGGCTGATGTCCAGCTTCACCGTGATGCAGACGGAATCAGAACGCATGTTGCGTTGCACCAGGGTATTGGCGGTTCCGAAGAAACAATCTTTGCCATCCTGTGTCGGCTGGGCTTTCAGTCGCATGTAACCTTGACGTTGGCTGAGAGACCAGTGGCTGTCCACCGGCTGATGGTTCCACTGCCAGAAAGGACGGAGCGCAGGATCGTCGAACGTGTCTGAACCGTGAGGCAGAAAGATATCTTCGCTCTTGATGGGCTTTGGCATCTGCCAGACCATCTGTCCGTGCAGCTCCTCGTCAGGATAGAGTCCCATCACCGGCCAGTCGTTGATCCACTGAACCGGAACCAGCAGCGTATTGCGGCCATCGGCATGTCCCTCCTGCAACTGGCCAATGTAGAACCAGCGGCCGTCAGGCGTATCTACAAAACCTCCCTGACCTGGCAGAAAATGCTTGTTCGAAGGGTCGAACTGCTTGTTCATGAATTCCTGCACCTGCTCCTTACTCAATCCTTTGAAGAAATTCTTCAGTAGGGCATACGACTGATCCGTCACAGGATGGACAGCCTTGCCGATGTGAGCGCTGTCCTCTGCAGTCAGCGTGAAGGGCTCGGTACGGTATTTTTCATATTCACCTGGATCGCCAGGCTTGCCCGGAGTGCCGTCGGCCTTCGTTCCATAGATATTGCGCGAGCGATAGACCCATGTGCCGGAATTCGGTCCAGCAAACTCGATATGCACCAGATAGTAGTAGCCGTTGCGTTTGTAGATTTTGTTGCCTTCCGACGAATAGTTGGGCGAGTAAAGTGTGCCGCCACCCCTGTCGTGCTCATACACGATGCCGGGCTGGTTCATGTACTCGGCGTCTGCGTCAAGCAACTGTGTGCCATCGGGAGTCATCTCGAAGAGGTAACTGTACCAAGGCGCATGTCCCGGATGGCTGACGGCCAGATAGGCTTTGCCGTCTTCGTCCCAGAAAGGGCAGGGGTCAGTCCACTGGCGCACGCGGATGGGACGACCGTTGCGGTCCTTCAGATACTGGGCCTTCCAGGGACCTGCAGGATTCTCGGCCTGACACATCAGCATGCCGTCTTCCTTCAGGTTGACATATATCCAGAACTTGCCGTCATGATAGCGAAGGCTCGGAGCATAGACTCCGTCTCCATAGGCTGCCATCTCACTGGGCGAGGCTGTCGAGGTGAGTTCTGCCAGATTCTCGATGGCGCCACCGATAATTTCCCAGTTCACCAGATCACGGCTGTGTAGGATGGTCACGCCCGGCACCGATTCAAATGTCGAGGCTGCCATGTAGTAGTCATTGCCCACGCGGATGGGATCGGGGTCGCTGAAGTCACAGGCCAGGATCGGATTTCGGAAAGTCCCGTCACCCTGATCGCCCCATTTGCCTGTCTGCTGTGCAGTGGCCGTCAAAGAGGTGAGGCTCAACAATAGGATTGAAATCTTTTTGTGCATGTCTTAATAGGTTTTTGTTCCGAACCAGCGCTGGCGAAGCATGTGGGCTGCCATCTTGGGCTGGCGGGTTTGTGTGAAGACACCTTTGTAGTTCATGGCATTCATGCGGTGCATGGCCGAGCCGGTCTTGAAGTCGGCAAAGTTCCATACCATCATGCCAGACACAAAGTCTTTGCTGTTTGCAATGTCGAGATAGTCGGACAGAAACTGACACTGGAACTCCTCGCTGAACATATCGTTATCATACGAATGGAATCCCGTACTAGTGTCAGCGCCGAATTCTGTCATAATGATTGGTGTGTGGTATTGTCCATAGAGTTTCTCAAGTTCTCCGTTCAGTATTTGCTTGGCCTGGTCCATTCGTCCTGGATTGGTGTACCAGCCGTAATAACGGTTCAGGCACATCACGTCGCCCACCTGATGCCAGCTGCTTGGGCTTCCCATCATCGCCACGAAGGTGGCCAGGCGAGTTGGATCTTGCTCGTGACAGGTTTCTACCAGACGTCCCAGACATTCGATGGCCAGGGTATTCTCCTCATCTTCGCCCTGTTTCTCCTTACCATCATAATTAGCACCACCAACACCCTTGTGCATAGGTTCATTGGCCACACTCCAGATGATGACCGATGGATGATTCTTATCACGATGAAGCATCTCATGCAGCGCCTTCTCGCATTGATGTTGGCGGATGTTGACATTCTCTTTGCCATCATAGAAGAGCAGACCAACTGCAGGAATCTCGTCGATGATCAGGATTCCCTGGCGGTCGGCCATGTCATAGATGGCTTCGTCGTAGGGATAGTGTGAAGTACGGAACGAGTTGGCTCCAATCCATTTCATCAGCTGGAAGTCACGCACACTGACCGGATGGGCTACGCCACGTCCGAAAATCGGGAAATCTTCGTGCATGCCGAAACCTCGCAGATGGATAGGTTCGCCGTTCAGCAACAGGGAATTCTCATCCTTTCCGATGGTGCGGACTCCTGTGTGGGTGTGATAGGCATCGGCATTACCCAATGTGACATCCACATCGTAGAGATACGGATCCTCGCAACTCCAGAGATGCACATTCTTTACGTCGATTTCGGCTTTGGCATCATTGCCGGCAAATCGCAGTTCCGCTTTCAACTGATTGCCTTCCTGGTCGGTTATGGTCACCATGCCGCGGCTGGCATTTCCGGTCTTCTTCACCTGGATGCCGATCTTTCCGGTTGTTCCCTCGAAACCTGTCGTAAGAATGACATCCTGAATGGAAGTCTTAGGCAGAGTGTAGAGCATCACTGAACGCTGCAGGCCGCAATAGGGGAAGAAGTCATAGTTAGTGGCAGGATAAGAACGCATCTGGCCAGGGACGTTGCCGTTGGGGATGCGGGTTGGGCTCAGTTCATTCTCAACAGAGACTGCGATATGGTTCTTCTGTCCCAGTTTGAGATACTGATTCACTTCGAAAGCAAAGGGGAGATGCCCGCCTTCATGCTGCCCTACAGCTACACCATTCACCCAGACCTGTGCCATATAGTTGGCTGAATTGAAGCGCAGGAAGATGCGCTCATTCTTCCAGTTTGTTGAGACATAGACATCTGTCTCATACCAGGCCAGTCCCAGGTAATTGTGCATGCCTTCGACTTGGTCATTCCAGCTGCCAGGAACAGCGATGTCTGTGCTCTGTGGCAAGGCGTTCTGCCAGCCTTCCGTTTCGCCTTTTTTGTCGGGATCGGCATAGAACTGCCATACTCCATCCAGTGACAGCACATTTCGGTATTCATTCTGCTGAGGGGCCAATGCTATCAACTTCGGATCGGCCTCCTTCATTTCTTCAGCGGTCGCGATAGAACAGAACAGGCCCATCATACCTACTGCAAGCAACAAAATATTCTTTTTCATAATATATATTATATGAGGAGTCTGTGGTTGGTTAGAACTCGTACATCTTTACCTTGAAGATCTTTACCTGTCCGTTCGGGATGACGCAGGTACCAAAGGCGGTCTCGTCGCCATTCACGCGGTGCAGCAACTCGTTGCCCTCGGCATCGAAGGTAACCTCATCGACGCTCAGGATGCTCGATTGTTTCTGCCCAGGAGTATAGTTCATAGGGTTGCCCTGATGGAAACTTAGCGTGCAGTCGCCCACACCACCTGCTACGATAAACTCATGTTCACCGGTCTGAATAATCAGTACTCCGGCTGGTAACTGAGCATTCTCGGTCTCTGAGCCAGCCACACCCACTAATGCCTGTGAGGCCTTGGTGTTGAAGCGGCGCATTGATATGTTGTACTTGCCCATTTTCACTGGCTTGGGAGCTTCGGTTCCCTCCATAAAGAGGCCAGTCATCTTGCCTATACCTTGGTATTGAGCAATGGTAGGGAGCAGGTGACTCAGTATCTCGTAGCTCTTCTCGTACGAACGATCGCCAGGCAATGGATCCAAACTATATCCATTACCATCGATGCCGAAAGGCGAGTAGCAGAGCATGTTGTATTTGCCAAAGGCATAGAATGCTCGAGCCGCACCATCGGGCGTAGGTTTGGTTTCAGGCATCATTACAGGGTTGCCTGGCTGGTCATATCCCTGCATCACGAAGTCAAAGATGGTAGTGGCATAGAGGTCCGGACCCAGCAGATCGATGCTTGGAGCAGCAGCATGCCAAATATCGAAAAGATGAGGTTGAGGGCCACCCGAAGGGTACTTGCCTGGCTCGATGCTGATTCCCTGCTTCAACCAGGCGTTAACATAGACGGGGATAGGATAGACCTCCTTGCCGGCCTTGGCAATCTGCTCGGTGTAGGTGGCGTAGTTCCAGGCATTGAAGATCTCCTCGGTCAGGTATGGGAATTCGGTATGCCAATCCTCATCGCTATCGGCCTCTTCGCGGCTCTTGTAGTTGCGAGGCTGTGCGGGCTGCCCCACACCGAATACCTCTTCCCAGGTTCCCTTCATTGGGTTGCCTTGAGCTTTCCATGCACCAGCGATAGCAGGGCGAAGCTGTTTCTTATTCTTCTGCAGATACTGCAAGAGTGCCACTGGTACCTGACCTTCAAAGGCTTTGTTTGCCATAGGTGAGTAGTCTCGAGCAGCACGGTTTTCACCTTTCCGGTAAGTTGACATCTGATCCAGTGTTCCCATTTCGTTCTCAATCTGTACCATCAGCACGGTATTCTGCTCGCCGTCTATCTCCTTGAGATGCTGCATCATGGTGCAATAGGCCTTGATGTCTGCTTTGACATTCTCTTCGCTCAAGGTGCTCAATACGGCAATAGGCTGACCGCCCTTAAAGCAGGCTAGAGGGAAGCGCTTGGGATTTTGCTTTACCCAGGCAGGTGCATACATCGACATGCCATTCTTCCAAGAGCCGAACCAGAGAATCACCAGATGCAGGTTATGCTCACGAGCACCCTTCACCATGTTGTCGAGTTGAGAGAAGTCGAACTTGCCCTCTTCCGGCTCAATCAGTTCCCACGATACGGGTGCAATGACGGTATTGATGTGGATTTCAGCCATGCGTTTCCAGATATCAGCCATGTAGTGGGCACTTCCCGTAGAGGAGTTGTGGAGCTCGCCGCCCAGCATCAGAAAAGGCTTTCCTTCCACAATGAGATGGGTCTGGCCTTGCTTGTTGGTCACAAGTTGTGGCAGTTGGCTTTCAGCCATGCCTGCAGCGGTCATGAGTCCGAGTCCTGCTGCCAGTAGAATGGATTTCAGGTGTTTCATAGTTTTTTATTTTTGAATTTGTATTGTTTTGGGATTAATTTCATTCTGTCCTTCGTGGAGTGGATAGCTCTGTCCCTTCCAGACAAAGGTTCCAGACATGCCTTGTGGCAGTGTCAGTTGGGCAGAGAGTCTGCCCTGTTTATCCACAAGATAGCTGGCACGGATTTCCCCGAGGGGAGAAGGGATGGCACCTGCCAGTCGTCGCATTCCTTTTTTGTCAGCCTTCAATCCTGACAGATGGGGCTCAATGCGGACACGGGTAAAGCCGGGAGCATTGCTGTCGATACCCAGGATGGTGCGATACAGCTCGATATTAGGTGAGGCGCCCCAAGCGTGACAATCCGAGCGTGTGCCCGTGATATCGCTGGTCTCGGCCCAGGTGGTCAGTCCGTATCGGATATTCTCGCGCCAGATATCGAGCCACGAGAGATAATCCTCACCCAGTCCGGCTTTGATCAGCGCCTCGTGCAGGTCCTACACTCACAAGTGATCCATTGACGTAGAGTTTATAGCGGTTGTCTCCTGTAACATGGATGATGAATTGTTCTGGCTTTTGTGCCAGAGTAATCTCTTTTCGAAAGTAAGTCACAGAATAATCCTGAGGATTAATGCCAGGCACCGTAATCCATGTGCCAGTCCATGGTTCTGTTTGCCGGTCATAATTAGAACCTCGCGCTTTGAGCATAGGCAGTATTTGCTCAGCCATTGATTGGGCATTGGCAGCACCTGTAAGTAGTAGACTGCTCAATAGGAGGACATTCTTCAATTTACTCTTCATAGTGTCTTATATATAAATATGTGATTTTTCTGTCGCAAAGATACACACTTTTAGCCTTATATTATTTGTCTTTTGGATGGCTCTCTTTGACCTATTTTCCACTGTCTGAAGGTTGTATTATAAAATGCGACTTTTTGTAAAAAATACCTGTTCAAAAGATAAATGACTTCTTCTGGGAAACCACTATATTTGCACCCAGTTAATCAAAAAAAATTAATTCCTTATGAAAAAACAATTACTATCTCTCGGCTTGTTGATCGCATTAGGCAGTATGCAGATAACAAGCGCTAAGACACTTGTCGGACAGAAGTTTATTTGGCAGTATCAAGACTCTGTCTTCCAGCATCCATACGTCGATACCGACGAATTGCGCCAGAGTCAGACTGGTATCTCTGTCCGTTATGTGCATGGCGGCTTTGATGATGGCACCAAGTTCTCATTCTATTTCCCAGTCAAAAAGCATGCATATAAAGGACACTTCTTCCAGTACATCACACCATTCCCCGATCAGGAGAATTTCTTTTCTGCTCTTACCGGCGATGCTGATGATATGGCAACCTTCAGTGTCTCACATGGCGCATATTTCGTAGAGACAAATGAAGGTGGCACATTGGATTTCAGTGATCCTTCTACACGGCGAGAATCTTCCATTTCTGCCTATCGTGCCAATGCCGCCTGTGCTGATTTCAGCCGCGTCATAGCTCAACAGATTTATGGCACCAAGCAGCGCCCTTATGGTTATTGCTATGGTGGTTCAGGTGGTGCTTATCGCACTACTGGTGCCATGGAGAATACTGAGGGTGTTTGGGATGGTGCAGTGCCATTTGTCTTGGGTTCACCACAGTCAATTCCTAATGGCTTTGCCGTCCGCATGAATGCGTTGCGTGTGCTGCATGACAAGTTGCCTCTTATTGTCGATGCACTTGAGGTCGGTGGCAATGGCGACCCTACGCGAGGACTTAATGCGCAGGAACGTGCTGTCTGGGAAGAGACCTGCCGCATGGGTTTCCCTAAGCACTCTTGGTATGGCTTCCGCTACATGGATCAGCATGGTTTTGTGGCATGCTATAGTGGTGTATGTGCCATGGATCCGGGATATTTCAATGACTTCTGGACACAGCCAGGTTACGAAGGCTTTGAGGCTGATTCCTTGCTTCGTGCCAACCATATTCAGCAGACGGCAGTCGTAACAGGTTTCTATGGTCAGACTATGTGCGAAAAGATGGGTCTTGTTCCTGTTATTGACCATAGTCAGGATGGTACGGCCGATCGTGCCACTCTCAATATGGGAGCCAGTGAGGAGAAACCTCGTGCCGTAGTGCTTAACGATGTTTTGCCCGATGTGTTCTTTATGATTGGAGATCTTAAGGTCCTCAGCGGTAAGGCCAAGGGTGAGAGCCTACAGATGCATGGCGTCCATGACAATCTGGCTGTGCTCAGCACTGTCTGTCCAGGTGATCTGATTGCCCAACTCGAAATTGGTGACACAGTAATGGTTGATAATTCCCGAGCTTTGGCTTCACTCTTTATGCACCGACATTTCGGCCCAGGCCCTGAATTCTATGCTTGGAACCAATACCGCGATGAGCAAGGCCAATATATTTACAAGCAGCGTCCTATGCTGTTGGGTCCTATTTTCACTCGTGGTGCTGCAGGTTGTCTGCCTTCTGGTAACATTCATGGTAAGATGATTTTGCTCGAAAGTCTCTATGACCGTGAAGCCTATCCTTGGCAGGCTGATTGGTATCGAAATGAAATTATCAAGAATAAGGGTCAGGAGTTCTGCGACCAGAATTTCCGTGTTTGGTTTACTGATCGTTGTACTCATGGTGGTGTAGATGATGCTACCCAGGTAATCAGCTACAATCCTATCATCCAGCAGGCGCTTCTCGATGTATCTCGCTGGGTAGAGCAGGGGATAGAGCCATCTCCGAGCACCACCTATCAGGTCGTTGATACTCAGGTAGAGATTCCTGCCATAGCTACCAATCGTGGCGGTGTGCAGCCTTCGGTAATTGTCACTGCTCATGATCAGAAGCGTGTCGAGGTGAAGGTCGATGAGACAGTGATGCTTCATGTAGTAGCTCACTGTCCTAAGGGTACAGGTAGCATAGTACGTGCTGAATTGTGTTTAGGAGAGCGAGCCAATCTTTACGCTCCAGGTCCAAAGGGGAATGCCGCTGTTCTCCAATGTCCACCTGTTACTTATGCTGATATAGATCTTTCGACGGCCGTATATAGTAACTATGGCGAACAGGTCGAACTCGATATCCCAGTCAAGTATAGTGATGTAGGTACGTATTTCCCAACCATTCGAGTCACTTCCTCTCGCAATGGTAAAGCAGAGACCTTCTCTCAGATTCAGAATCTTGATCGTGTACGTGTCATCGTTGAGCTTTGAATATAGTAAGTCGCTATATTTATAACAATGAATATTCGCATGAAAGAATATGTATGTGCTATAGATTTCGGTGCTACAAGCGGTCGTATCATCATTGCACGCATCAATGAGGAGGGACTGCTCGAAACCGAAGAGACCAGACGCTTTGACAACGCCATCCAAGAAAAGGATGGCGTTGGCAAGTTCTACTGGGATATGACTGCTTTGATTAGAGAGGTGACTCAGGGACTGAAGGAGTTGGCTACACGTAAGGATATCCGTATTGAAGCCATCGGTGTGGATACCTGGGGTGTGGATATGGTCTTTGTGGATAAGGAAGGCCGGATGATAGAGGAGCCCCGAGCTTATCGTGATCCTTATAGCATTGAGGCTATGCAGGAATACTTCCGGCTCGTTCCGAAAGAGAAGGTTTACCAGAAGACTGGCATTCAGATCCTCAACTTCAATACTCTCTTCCAGCTCTACGCGTGTCATAGAGAGAACTACCGACCTTTTGAAGAGGCTGATCGATATCTTTTCATCCCTGACTATGTGAGCTTTGTGCTCACCGGTAAAGCCGTCTGTGAATATACCATCCTCTCTACCTCGCAATTCCTGGATCCTGTATCCAAGCAGATCGACCGTGATCTTATCGAAGCTGCTGGTGCCAGGATGGAGAAGTTCCCTAAGATCGTCTATCCGGGTGAGGTGATTGGCAATCTGCGAAACGAGATTGTAGATTTCGGTTATGACGTGCCAGTTATTGCCATTGCAGGTCATGATACCGGTTCGGCCGTTGCTGCGGTACCAGCCAAGGATGAGAAGTTCGCCTATCTCAGTTCGGGCACCTGGTCGCTCATGGGCATTGAGAGCAAGGATGCTATCATCAGCCAGCGTTCATATGAACTCAACTTTACCAATGAGGGTGGCATAGAGAGAACCACCCGTTTCCTGAAGAATATCACAGGTATGTGGATTCTGGAGCAATGCCGCAAGGAATGGAAAGCCCAGGGCAAGGATTACGGATTCTCTCAACTGTCCGAAATGGAGCAGTCTGCTCCTGCCTTCCGTTCGTTCATCAATCCAGATGACCCATGTTTTGCCAATCCAACATCTATGCTACAGGCCATTCATGACTATTGTGCGAAGACTGGGCAGCTGGTGCCTGAGGACGATGCGCAGGTGGCACGACTCATCATGGAGTCGCTAGCACTTCGTTACCGTACGGTCTTCGGCTGGCTCAGAGAGCTGGCATCCTTCCCACTCGAAGTGCTGCATATCATCGGTGGCGGTGGACAGAATGCGTTGCTTGCTCAATGGACATCTGATTCATTGGGAGTTCCCGTGTTGACGGGTCCTACAGAAGCCACAGCCATCGGCAATATCATGATGCAGATGAAGGCAATCGGTAAAGTTAAAGACATTGCAGAGATGCGAGCCCTCATTGCCCGAGCTATCGAACTGAAACGCTTTGATCCGCAGAATCAGGTAGCCTGGGATGCAGCTTATGAGCGTTATAAGAGTGTCTGTGAGGCATAATTTAGCCGATTTTTACGAATAAATATTTAAATATTTAAGGTGATTCTTATCAAAATAAATGTAAACATAAAACAAATACAACCATGGCAAAACCATTAGTTGAAACCAAAGCACGTGTAGGTGTATTCTCTATTGCACTCGGTGCATACCTGCCTCAGTTCCCACAGCTTGTGCCTAACTTCCTGGAGCAGTACGAGGAGTTTAAGAAGACTCTTCCCGATACCATTGAAATTATCGATGGCGGTATGGTGACAACAAAAGAGCAGTCAATGGCTGCTGGCGAGAAGTTCCGCTGCGCTGACGTTGACCTCGTCATCCTCCAGCTCCTTACCTACGCTACCTCTAATAATATGCTTCCTGCGGTTCGTGATCTCAACGTTCCTGTTGTTCTCGTCAACGTACAGAAGAAGGCTCAACCTGACTACAAGAACACCGACATCGCCACCTGGCTCGGAGACCTCTATGCCTGCGGTGCTGTAGGCGAGATGGTAGCTGATCTGGAGCGTGCTGGCAAGCGTCACGCGGTCATCACCGGCGTCGTCGAGGGTGGCGACCCTGAGGTTCAGCACGAACTCGAGGAGTGGTGCAAGGCTGCTCAGGTTCACCGTCGTTTCCGCTACACCAACATTGCCCAGATCGGTCGTCCTTATCCTAACATGATGGACCTCTACATCGACGAGACCAACCTCTACCATCGAATGGGCCTCTTCACCAAGCAGTTCGACTGGGAGAAGATGTGGGCCATCGCCGACAATATCACCGACGAGGCTGCCATCCGCGCCAAGGCTGAGGATATCCTCGCTACCTTCGACATCGAGGGTGGTGGCACTGTCGAGAAGGTCTGGGATATGGCCAAGTACGTCGTTGCCTTTGAGCAGTGGGTCAAGGACGAGCAACTCGGTCTCATCGCCTCTCACTATGATGGCTTCGCCCAGGGCGTTGCCGGCAAGCTCGACTCTATGCTCATCCCTGCCTTCTCTATGCTCATCAAGCAGCACACCGCATGTGCAGTCGAGGGCGATATGAAGGTGGCTATGGCCATGTCGATCCTCAAGACCATCTCAGGCACCGGTACCCTCGCCGAGATGTACTCTATCGACTTCCCTAAGGACATCTGCATCATCGGCCACTCTGGCTCAGGCGACTTCGATATCAGCCAGGCCAAGAAGCCTACCATGAAGATCGTCCCTGTCTTCCACGGCAAGGCTGGTGGCGGCTACCTCACCCAGTTCTATCCACCAGTAGGCCCTGTCACCTACCTTGGCATCACCCAGGACAAGAACGGCGTCTTCAAGTTCGTAGTTGCTGAGGGCGTCAACGAGGAGGGCGAGATCTTCACCTTCGGCGATACCAACATGCGTACCAAGTTCTCTATCCCTTGCCGCGAGTTCTGCAACAAGTGGTCAGAGGCTGGTCCTACCCACCACATGGCTGCTGCTGTTGGCCGCCATATCGATACAATTAAGAAGGTTGCAAAGATTCTTGATGTCGAAGTAATTGAAGTTTGCAGATAATGGCAGGAAGTAGTTTGAAAAGTACGATAGCTGTTTCATTAAACAACTATCTTGATGCAGGTGCAATCGTTGCAGGTGCTTCTGGCTTAACCCTTTGGCAGAATTATCTTGAATTGGAAGAAAGTCAGCTCGGTTGGCTCAATGCCATTAGTGCGAATGCGCTGGGTGCCGCCATCGGCGCAATCATTGGTGGTGTCCTGGCCGACAAGTATGGCCGTAAGTTCATATTCACCTACAACCTGCTGATCTACATGGTGGGTGTGCTCCTCGTCATGCTCTCGGTCAACTTCCCGATGCTGCTGGCCGGTTTCCTCGTGACCGGTATCTCTGTTGGCGTAGGCGTTCCTGCCTCGTGGACCTACATCTCTGAGTCATCTGAGGTCAACAACCGTGGTCGTAACATCTGCATCTCTCAGATGTCATGGGGCATCGGCCCTATGTGTATCCTACTCTTCGGTATGCTGCTCGCTCCAGGCGGTGCCCTCTATGGTCTCGTCGAGAGCCTCTCCGGACTCTTCCTGAGCGCCGATGCTCCTACCGTAGCCATCGAGGTCTTCAGCTCACGCGTCGTATTCTTCACCCTCTTCGTCATCGCCTTCATCGCATGGATCCTTCAACGCCAGCTTGAGGAGAGTTCTGAGTTTACTGCCAACAAGGCTACAGAGAAGAAGGAGAATACCAATCTCATCAAGGCTTTCGCTGTCCTGTTCAGCAACAAGACAGCAGTCAAGACCGTAGCCTTCCTGGCTGCTATCTACCTCACCTGGAACCTCGTGGCATCGGTGATGGGCTTCTTCCAGCCACACATCTACGAGACAGCCGGCAACCTCTCTAACGAGGATGCCAACATGATGAGCTGCATCAGCTGGTTCGTCGTCGTGGTCATCACATTCTGTATCTCGTTCCTCGTCGATAAGATGTCGCACAAGATCTTTTACGTCGCAGGTCTCGTCTCTGCACTCGCTGCATGGGCCGTCATCATCTGCCAAGACACACTCCTTGCTTCTGGCGTCAGCGGCATGAGCATCCTCTGGATCTTCACTATCCTCTGGGGCTTCAATAATGGCTGCTCCGTACAAGTCTTCTACGCCTTGTGGGGTTCTGAGCTCTTCCCTGCTAAGTTCCGCGCCGGTGCTCAGGGTCTAATGTTCTTCATCGTCCGTGGTCTCTCAGCTGTCTGGGGTATCGCCTTTACTTACATCTATGCTGGTGGCGAGGGCTTTGGTGTCTCTGCGTGCTGCATGGTAGGCCTGCTCCTCATCTCCCTCATAGTCGGACTCCTCGGCATGCCTAATACTCGTGGCAAGTCGCTTGATCAGATCACACGTGAGCGCTATGGCGAGAATGTTTAATTCCAAATTCCAAAATATTATGAATTCAATTCTTGAAGGTCGTCCCGGCTTGAAGGCTGTCATCGACCAGATCGCAGAAGTCACCGGCTATCTCTGGGAGAAGGGATGGGCTGAGCGTAATGGTGGCAACATTACAGTAAACGTCACTGAGTTTATGGACGATGAATGTAAGTCTCTGCCTGCCATTGCTCCAGTCAAACAGATCGGCATGGAGCTTCCTCAGCTCAAAGGCAAATACTTCTACTGTAAGGGCACAGGCAAGCGTATGCGTGACTTGGCTAAGCAGCCTATGCAGAATGGTTCAATCGTTCGTATCTGTGACGATTGTGCTTCGTATGAAATCATTGCAGACGAACCTGTAGTTCCTACCTCTGAACTGCCTACCCATCTTGCTCTGCAAAATTATTTGCTTGAGACAGGTTCTCTTTATAAGGCAACCCTTCACACGCACCCCATTGAACTCGTTGCCATGAGCCATATCCAGCGTTTCCTCAAGGGAGACGAGATGACTCGTGTCCTCTGGTCGATGATTCCAGAGACTCTGGCATTTGCTCCACTGGGCATTGGCATAGTTCCTTATGGCTTGCCTGGATCTGTCGATTTGGCCGAGGCTACGCTGGAGCAGATTAAGACTCATGATGTGGTACTTTGGGAGAAACATGGTACCGTCGCTGTAGGTCTGGATATCATGGATGCCTTCGATCAGACGGATGTTCTTTGCAAGGCCGCAAATATATATATGTGTGCACGGAATATGGGTTCTGAGCCTGATGGTATGACTTCCGAGGCAATGAAAGAAGTTCAGGAAGTCTTCAATTTGCCTCAAAAACGTCCTTGTTAAGGCATTTGTCCTTTCCTCATCATTTGATAATTGTTTTCTTGACCTATCAAAAGCATTCTATAATGGGCTAAATGTGCGAAAAAAATGCAGATTTAGCCCATTATAATTTTGCAAAAGTCCGTTTTGTTTATACCTTTGTGCCACTAAAACAGAACATTATGAAACTGATAGGCCGTGAAATCGAGCAGCAGAAGCTGACAAAATACATGCAAAGTGAACGAGGTGAGTTCATTGCAATCTAGAGGATCTTGTCAGTTGCGACTTCTTGAGAGAGTACAGCGATGGCGGTAAACAGAAGGGAAGTATCTATCAGTTGATGGATATGTTCACGCTGTTTTATTATAGCTTCTGCCGTAAGCGTGTCACCGATCCGCATTACTGGCGAAATCTGGAAGGTCTGCCCGTTCAAAATACTTTCTATGGTTTGGCCTTCGAACGAGTTTGTATGTGGCACGTTCGACAGATTGTACAGGCCTTGCGACTGGACGCAGTTCCACATGAATATTATGCTTGGCGAAGTAAGGAATCAAATCCTGCCGTCCAAATTGACCTGATTATCGAACGGACAGATATGATCACGCTATTCGAGATCAAGTATAGCAAGGACATTTATCGACTCAATAAATCCGAGTATCAAAAGATAGTTCTTCGCGAACAGTGCTTTATCAATGAACTCAAAAGCAAACGCCATGGAGTTCGTACACACATCATCTCGACCTTTGGCATCGCAGCAGGAGAGTATGCAGATGCTTTCCAGAGCAAAGTCTGTCTGGATGATCTGTTCAAACCTCTGTATGACATTTGATTTTACAAACCTCATGTCTACGTATAAAAATGAGGGTAGGGAATAAAAAAAGAAGAGGAACATTTGGCCAATTCAAAAATTATTCTTATCTTTGCATCGCAATTTGGATGATGTCATTCTAGATTCCCCAAAGAAGACGATATTCGTCCTCCTTAGAGAAGAATAATATCGGCCAGTTGCATGAGTCTTATAACAATATTATTAATATTTTCAACTTGCTTTTTGAAAATCTAATCTATTGATATTCAAGACTAACTGCTTCGTCTTTTGCGTTCATTTAGAGCCAAATATGCTTGACATGACAGCAATGGAGTATGTTTAACTATTTGATAATCAGTGCTAAGACCCTCGTTCAACGAGGAAGAGTACTAATACATTTTACATGATCGGTTAGTGTAAATCAGATATTTAACTATAAGGCGAAACCGCTCTCAAATGAGCGGTTTCGCCTTTTGTGGTATTATATAGCATTTAATGATACTGTCAAGGATAGCGCCTGCAGGTACACTCTTCATCTTGCTATAATTACTGATTTCTTTGAGTTTTGTCAATAATTATGTATAGTACAACTGAATAATAGATACATCGAACCCGCAAAAACATGAAAAGTGCGACACAATACCGCGACACCAACTTCTTACTTGTTGATTATTTCATCCATAGTTCGTAATTTTGGGCGCAAAAATTATTACAAACGAAATATTTTATTATGGAAGAAAAGAAAAATTATCCTTCTTGCGGAGCAGAGATGTCGGCAGA
>JAZRXZ010000164.1:0-30233 GCA_045600445.1 Bacteroidales bacterium
AGTCGGGACGAAAGAAACTTACCTGCAAACTAATCCTTGGAAAAATTTCTGGAACATAAACGAAGGTGTGCCTTCAGACATCATCAATGTTTATTCACAGGATTATCAGATAGAATCAATTCACTCTATTGATGGAACAAAAATATCAACAAATAATGCCAATGGGTTGAAAATCCTTAAAAAGAAGTCTGGAAATAGTGTGAAAGTGTATTTGAAATTATAAATAAATTCTGGCAGATGCAAACATGGGCGTGGAGCTCACTTGCATCTGCCAGATTTCTTATGTCCTTATGTTCTTCTGTCAAAATTTTACCCGCGGCAAGCGAGCATCTCAAGGAGTGTGCCTGGCTTGTGGCGGCCGATGAGGCGGGCACCATCAGCGGTGATGAGGTAGTCTTCCTCATTGCGGCAACCACCGAAGTTCTTCCAGCTCTCAAGTGCCTCGTAGTTGATGAAATCAGAGAACTTGCCAGCTGCACGCCACTGATCAATCAGGTCAGGGATGAAGTAGATACCTGGCTCGACAGTGAAGACGAAGCCTGGCTCGAGCGTACGACCGAGACGGAGAGAGCGGAAACCGAAGCGAGGATCCTTCTCCTGACCACGTGGATAGCCGACGTGAACCTCGCCATAGTTCTCCATGTCGTGCACGTCCATACCCATCATGTGACCTAAGCCGTGAGGCATGAACATAGCCACTGCGCCAGCCTCGGCAGCCTCCATCGCGTCACCCTTCATGAGACCTAAACCCTTCAATCCTTCTGCAATATTTGCCCATGCTGCTACGTGACACTCGCGGTAGGTGATACCCGGACGGATCATCTGCCCAGCCTTCTGATAAGTGTCGAGCAGGATGCTGTGCACGGCCTTCTGGCGGTCATCGAAGTCGCGACCCACAGGCATGGTGGTGGTGCAGTCGCCAGCATAGTGCATCTCGGTCTCTGCGCCCGCGTCGAGCAGGAGCATGTCGCCGTCCTGCAGCGTGTGGATGTAGCCGTGGTTGTGCAGTGTCTCGCCATGGTTGGTGGCGATGGTAGGGAAGGAGAGGTAGTAACCCTTGCGCTGAGCCACCTCGCAGACAGCGGCAGCAATGTCCTTCTCGGTTACACCTGGACGAACCATGCGGATGGCTGTCTCGTGCATATCTACAGTAATGTCAATGGCCTTGGCAATCTCGGCAATCTCCTCAGGAGCCTTGTGGTTGCGCATGTCGGCCAATGCATAGATCAGGTCGAGCGATGGCTGAGCCTCCTTGCCGAGCAATTCACGGAGCCACATGATAGTATGTCCGCGATAAGGTGGCACGAAGTGAACCTTCTGCTGCTGAGCCACAGCCTGGTCAATGTATTTCTGCAGTTCTGCCATCGGACGGGTCTCGGTCACGCCCACTGCCTCGCTCTTCTCAGCGAGTGTTGGCTGCACGCCTGTCCAGATAATATCGTCGATGGT
The DNA here is from genome assembly GCA_045600445.1 of Bacteroidales bacterium. Lineage (GTDB taxonomy): Bacteria > Bacteroidota > Bacteroidia > Bacteroidales > UBA3663 > Liminaster. Next base: position 1,450 of record JAZRXZ010000164.1, read on the forward strand.
GAGTTCGTCGCCAAAGATGATGGTGCGGTTGTTGTCCACATCAATCACAGCAGCGAGATCCTCATAATCAAGACCAAAGAGATAAAGGAAAGTACTGTCCTGACGGAACATGTAGTTGTTGTCAGGATAATTGTAGGAAGCGATGGTGTTGCCCAGGAAGAGAAGGAGACCGCTACCCATGGTCTTCTGGAGGCGTGCACGACGCTCCATGTAGACTTCTTTTGCAAATGTTGGTTTCAGCATAGTATAGTATTGTTTAGTATTTTTTTCGCGAAGCTATAATTATCAATTCTCAATTATCAATTAAGAATTAATCCTCATAGCACCCGATGCATGGCTTTTCTCCACGCACCTTGCCATCCAGATCCAGAGGCAATCTTTGGAGCGTCTTAGACGTTCCCTTGCCGCGCGCCGGAGATTCTTCCTGCAGATGCGGGTCGCAGATATAGTTTGGCATATCCACCAGCTTATAGAGCGGATCTTCCGTCCAGATTGTCTCAATGAAATCCTCATCGTCCGAACCTCCGCTGGCATGGAGCAGGCAATGGTCGAACTTGTAGGTGAAGATACTATCCGCCACAACGCCCTCCGGAGAGGTATGAGCACGATAGCGGAAGTCAACGTTAGGATCCTTGCCCGAGCGGCCATAAACCAAGGTGTTGGTGAGCTGGCAGCGATAGAGCGGACAATTCACTACCGGCTTGTTGGCTTCCTCTGCATAGTTGGCCAATAACAGATCCGCGCCTCGGATCACTGTCCAGAAGGCGTAGTTGGCCAGCGTGCAGTGAGTCACGTCATAGATGCCTCCGCGCAGTTCGAGCAGCGGGCCGCCACTGTTCATCAGCAGCGAGTTCTCGACGATCATGTTGCTATTCACCGCATAGACAAGCGCGCTGTCCGCATTCATCAGCGTGGAGTTGCGAATCAGCAGTTGCTGGTTCTCCTCAGAGAGAAAATCTGACGAGAGATCCTGCGTCTTCACCGCGTCTTGCTGCAGTCGCACGCCGTCCGTCATACCTTTTATTAATGTATGCTCCATGCGGTTGCCTGCACTGCTGTTGACGAATCGTATACCACCCCACTGGCCACCCATGTCGCGGTAATAGAGATTGTCGAACATCTTGTCCGTACGGTCTCCGATCAGCGTCACAGGATGTGCCTTCGAGCCTTCGATGATCAGCCGACCCTGCACCTCGATGGCCGCCTTGTCGTGCATAAATAAAGTAGTAGAGTCAGCAATCGTGAGCGTGATCCCCGCAGGAATCGTCAGCGTGCCGAAGATCTGCTTGTCGCGTCCCTGAGCATCCCAGCGCAGGTCGGTAGTCAATGTCGAGTCACGTAGCTGCTCCACATTCATGGCCAACGCCTTGAGCAGGATGCTCGTCGTATGGCCGTTGCAGGTGATGTCAAGGTAGTCCTCGAAGGTCTTCTCCCGCTCCGTCTGTTGCTGAGGCGCCGCAATCTCCATCAGCACGAAGAGCGAATCGCCCTTGCCGATATGCAGCAGCTCCGGACGCTCGAAAGCCGTCCCTGCCATGCCGTCCACATTGATCTTGAAAGGACTCTCCGCGCCACCTCTCAGCACGATGCTCTGCAGCTCCAGCGTCCCCTTTTGTCGGTTATAGACCATAAGCCGCTGAGTGGCAGACGTCTGGCCGGTGAGCAAGGTGCCGAAGTCATAGCAGTCTTTCCCGTTCAGTTCTATCGTCGGCTGTGCATTCCTGTCGGTCAATAACTCCTCATGGCACGAGCTCAACGCCCATACCAGACAGAAGATAAGACCAAGGAAAAGCTGACGAAGCATGAACGTATGATTTTAAGGGGTTACCACCAGCGTGTTGTAGTTGACGCGCTTGGCATGATAGTGACGCAGGGGCAGGTTCTCCTGATTGGCGGGTCCTGCTGAGGCGGCTGGCGAACCATACTGCACGCCACTGAATTCTGACTGACACTTCGGACAGCTGGCCGCGAAAGTGTCTTTCATCTCAATCTCCACCACCTGATTGCCGTGCTTGTAGCAATAGGGGCAAGCCAGGTCAAACGCATAATAAGTGTCCTCGAACGCGCTGTGGAAGAGCAGCAGCCCGCCTTTGCCAATCACCTCGCTGACGTTAAGATGTGCATTGATGAGCACGTACCCCGGCTGGCAGTCGAGGTGTGGCACGTCATTCTGTTGCAGCGCTGCATTGATCGTGGTGATGTTGCACGAATAGTTGACGCGGAGAGCGGGAATAGGGCTCTCCGACAGTTCATCGTCACTGCAAGCGAGGAATGAAAGACAGCACACGACGAGCAAGCCACAGCATGCGGCTAACCTTCTCCATCGTGTCTGTCTGTCCATTCCTCGCATAGAGTTATTTTACCAGTTTCTCGACGGCCTCGTCCACCTTCTCGAAGTGGAAGCCAGAGAGCACCTCATCCATCAGCGCCTTGATCTGCTCGGTGCAGAGATTGCCCACCGAACCCTCATGTGTATGGTGCACCTCCTTGACCGGCGTGAACTTACCCGCCTCGATGTCGAGACCCACCTTCTTATAAGCGTCACGGAATGGCATTCCCTCGGTAGCCAGGCGGTTGACCTCCTCCACTGAGAACATCAGGTCATAGCGTGTGTCCTCGAGGATGTGGTCATTGACCGTGATATGTTCCATCATCAGGGTCACCATGCGCAGGATGTCCTTCAGTTCGTCGAAGGTTGGCAGGAAGACTTCCTTGATGATCTGCAGGTCGCGGAAGTAGCCACTTGGCAGGTTATTGCAGATAAACATCACCTGCTCAGGTACGGCCTGGATCTTGTTGCACTTGGCACGGGTGAGCTCGAAGACATCCGGATTCTTCTTGTGTGGCATGATGCTCGAACCAGTCGTAAACGCATCATGCAGCTTGATGAAGCCGAAGTTCTGGCTCGAATACATGCAAGCATCGAACGCCAGCTTGGCCAACGTAGCAGCAATGCCACCCAGCGCCTGAGCCACTACGCGCTCGGTCTTGCCACGGCCCATCTGCGCGTACACCACGTTATAAGCCATCGAGTCGAAGCCCAGCAGGTCAGTGGTCATCTGGCGGTTCAATGGGAACGACGAGCCATAGCCAGCCGCGCTGCCCAATGGATTGCGGTTCACCACCTTATAAGCAGCCTGCAATACCTGCAAGTCGTCCACAAGGCTCTCAGCGTAAGCGCCGAACCAGAGTCCGAATGACGATGGCATAGCCACCTGCAAGTGCGTGTAGCCCGGCATCAGCACGTTCTTATACGCCTCGCTCTGCTTCTGTAGCATCTCGAAGAGCTTCACGGCCTCGGCCACTACCTCCTTGATCTCATGGCGCATATAGAGCTTGAGGTCGATGAGCACCTGGTCATTACGGCTACGTCCCGAGTGGATCTTCTTGCCGATGTCACCGAGGCGGCGAGTCAGCAGCAACTCCACCTGTGAGTGCACGTCCTCGATACCTTCCTCAATCTCGAATTTGCCAGCGCAAGCATCCTGATAGATGCTCTTCATCTCCTTGAGCAATACCTCCAGCTCGCTCTTCTCAAGCAGGCCAATGGTCTCGAGCATGGTGATGTGAGCCATCGAACCCAGCACGTCAAAAGGCGCCAGATACAGATCCATCTCACGGTCACGACCGATGGTGTAGCGCTCAATATCCTTATCTACCTGTACGGATTTTTCCCAGAGTTTCATAATCAATATGGGATTTTAGTCATGAAGTCAGCAATCTGATCAGCCACACCATCGAGCTTCTTGCCCACGATTGGCTTGAGGAAGAATGGGATGTCTACCTCCACCGTCACCTTGCACTTGGTCTCGTAGGGAGCCTTGGGCAGGAGCTGGATCCAGAGCGTCATGTCGATAGGGGCCTTGTCGGTCTTGAACTTCACACACTTCATCGGCTCCTCGCGCTCTACGATATAGATGCGCATATCCATACCCGAGACCTTGAAGTCAACGGCATCCTGCGAGAAGACGAAGTTGCTCATCTGCACCTTGCCTTCACCCATCTCGTTGATCTTCGCCTTGATAGCCTCTTTCTGCTCAGGAGGCATCTGCTCCTTCATCTGCTGATAGATGCTGAAGTCGCTGATGCGAGCCCAGACCTGCGCCTGAGCTGCGTTAATGATTTTTACGTCGCTTGTATATCTTGACATTTTTCCTTTCTTTTACTTACCCCACTCTGAAGGATTTGCTCTCCACTGCTTCAGCACCTCGATGTCCTCCTCCTTGATATAGTTGAGCTCTGCAGCCTCAGCCACGAGCTCGGTGTAGTTAGAGAGGGTGGTGAGCTCTACCTGAGCCTCCTCGAAAGCCTGAGCAGCCTGTGGGAACTGATAGGTGAAGATAGCCACCATGCCGAGTACATTGACGTTAGCCTGGCGGAGAGCAGCTACAGCCTTGAGCGAAGACATACCGGTAGAGATGAGGTCCTCAACGACTACTACATTCCAGCCTTCCTCGATCTGGCCCTCGATGAGGTTGCCCATGCCGTGATCCTTTGGAGCCGAACGTACATAGACGAATGGCAAGCCGAGTGCGTCAGCAACGAGAGCACCCTGTGCAATAGCGCCAGTAGCCACGCCTGCGATAGCGTCGACCTTATCACCATAAGTGCGCTGGATAGTATTGACCAAGCCAGTCTTGATGATGGTGCGGATATCTGGGAAAGCCAGGGTCTTGCGGTTATCGCAGTAGATAGGTGAGTGCCAGCCTGAAGCCCAGGTGAAAGGATTGTTTGGCTGCAACTTTACGGCCTTGATAGCCATTAACTTCTCAGCAACGAGGCGTTCGATAGTCTTCATAATTCTTTGGTTTTATTTGTTGAATAATATTTTTTCTCTTAGAAATCTCTGTATTCCGGATTCTTGCGCCGCGGAGTAGCAATGCACTCCATCTCGATGAGCCAGGTCGGACGGCACACCGGAGCCAGCGTGATGACGCGCGGAATGTCTGGGAATCGTCGGTCAAACATCTCCTTGACAATCGGATAGTCACACAAGTCGCGCAGATAGACGATGATCTGCATCACGTCATCAAACGAAGCGTTGCCCTCCTTGAGCAGCTCGCCCACATTCTCCCACATGCGCTCTGTCTGGCGCACAATGTCACCGATGTGCATCACCTCGCCCTTGTTATTGATCGACGCTGTGCCCGAGATATAGACCTGAGCACGGTCGCCAAACTCTACCACCGTACCGCGCTCGAAGGTCACACCATATTCGATGGTCGGGTTGAGGTGCGTCTTGGCATAGAGGTAGTACTGCTGCTTAGGATCGAAGCCGGTGAGGGCGTAAGTGCCCAGCTGCACGATGGCACGAGGGTTGGCCGGGTTACCACCAATGCCGGTCGACGCAATGTAGTGGGTATGCTCGTTGAGGCCCTGCTCCTCGAAGTTCTCCTTGCGCGCCTTGACCAATCCCGCATACTGCGTATCTACGTCGCGGACGAAAAACCAGGTGCGGATGCAATTCTGTTCCAGTGTAGCACCGAAGCGCTTGAGGTCATGCTCATAGTCCTCAAGCAGGGTCTTGGTCTGATAATACGAATCACCCGATGGCTCACAGAGTCCCCACTTATACAGGTGGCGATAACCATTGTGCTCAGCCACGATGACGTCATGCACGTTCGAGAGCTTCGAGCCGCGCTGGAAGTAGATCCAAATGGCGATCTTCGATCCGTCGAGCGGTGGCTGCTGGATGGCAGAGACGGCAATGTCGTCCGCATAGATCGGATCTGCGAATCCCTTGCTGTGGCGACGCGCCTCAAGCACAGGCATCTGGTTGGTAGCGTCGCTCAGGAAGTAGCGCTTGAAGAGAGCGCGGGCCCCCTGCAGCTCCGGCAGGCTGATCAGCAGCTTCTCTGCCTGATAGGCGCGGCTGACCTGCCCATCAAAGAGCTCTCCACGTGGCTCGATGTGGAGCATCACGTGCATCTCGTCGCAGGTGTCTTTGCTGTCTGCTGATTCAGCTATGAAGAGTGAGAGCTCGGCTGTCGCACCGATCTGCTCCCAGTAATATTTCTTGGTTTCCAAGACAGGAAAATGATTTATAGATTAATATTTTATATTAAACGCGATTTTTCTGGTTTTATTGTTCGGCTCTTTACATAAAATGTAAAAAATATATTCCGAATGCCTTAGAAAATCAACTGTAGCACTGTAGCGCGTAGCGCATTTGCGCTATGCGCTTTTTGTACTTGAACTCCTTGGCCTCCGCCTTCTTGCTCGAAAGGATCAGCGAGTAGACCGCCGACTCCGAGATCTCCGCAGTCTTGACTGATCTCCACAGATTAGCGTTTTGCTCATCTGAGGAAAGCTGCATCAGCATCTTGTCCTCATCCTCCACATGCATCAAAATAGCACGTGACGGAGCGGCATACCCCAGCGCCCTCGCCACATCCTTGCCCACAAAGCCGATCTGGCCATCAGGCATTATCACTGTGCGAAGCTCGCCGAAAATCTCATGATTAAAAGTTGTCACTTTCATAATGTTTATATATTATTGGTTAATAATGTTTTATTATATTATTCCCATTTCACCGGCAGGTACCCGTCAATCATGTTGGTACATGACTAAATGCATAAATGTCAAGATATCAAAGATCGTAAGATGCAAAAAAGCACCGCCAATCAGGACGTTGTTTTGTCTGATTGACGGTGCAAAGATAGGGAGAAATAAAAGGCACTTCGGGTTTGTTGACAAAAAGACCGAAAATCGTCGGAAACCATCAACACTCGCTATTTTTCAGTCTTTCAAAATATTATTCTGTTTTTCCGACTATTACGGCTCTTATATGCCAAAAATGCGTTTTTCGCATTGTTGGAGTAGCAAATCAGATGAAGTGAACCCTAGAAGTCGGACACAAGTATCGCCGCCACCTTGCTGTCAATAGCATCTTTGATAAAAGCGTTGATCGAGATACCAGCCTGCTTGGCTAAAGCTGCAATCTTACTATGTGTCTCAGGACTGATACGCACGTTGAGCAGGCCCGAGTAGCTCTTGTGCGGTTCAATGCCTTGTTCGTGACAAAAGGCGACATAATCATCCACCGCTTCATGAAAAGCAGTAGTCAGTTCGCGCACACTCTCTCCCTCGAAGTTGACCAGGCCATCTATGCCTTCAACTTTTCCGAAGAACACGCCATCTTTCTCCGAGAAATTGACGGTACCTATATATCCGTTATATGTCAATGTGTTCATAATCTTATTTGATATATCCTTTATCTTTAAGTTCCTCAAATACCTGCTTCAGTGCATAGTTTTTGATTATATTCCCAGGGTGGGGTTTATGAAGCATGATCGGATGCCCGGCCTGATCCTTAAATATTACCCTCGATCCCGAGGTTTTCCCTTTGTTCTGCTTTTCATACCCAAAGATTTTGAGCAATCTTTCAAGTTCCTCAAAAGTGAAGTCTGAAGGAAGAAGACAGAATCGTTCGATGAGCTTTTCTTTTGTTCCCATAGAAAATTTCGGTGCAAATGTAACTATTTTTTAGTTACAATCCAAATTAAATGAATAAAAATGTTATAATAGGGCGCAAATATATTGAAAAGACACCAGACTTGCAATGCCTGATGTCTTTCCATGTTTTTCCGTGTTCTTTACTCTAAAAAATCTTTCGAAATCTTGTGAAATGGTGGTTATGGGTTGCATTTTGGGGATTTCCAGACTCAACCTTTTCAGTAAAAGGCTCAACTATTTTAGTAGGGAACGTCAACCTTTTCAGTAGGGAATGTCAACGTTTTCAGTACGAAAATAGTCAACTTTTAGCCGTTTTAAGGGCATTTTGGGACGGAAATAGTCAACTTAAACGGAGTTAGTGGCTATTTGTCGAGTTGTTAAATGGTTGAAAATCAGCGAAAATGTGAGTGCGAAAGCGCTACGCGTTACAGTGCTACAGTCAGTTTTGTCCTAAAAAAGGGGGGGGAATTATTCTTTATATATATTTATATATATAAAATTTCACTTTGAGTTTTTTCCGGCAAAAAATCAACTGTAGCACTGTAGCGTGTAGCGCTTTTTGCGTGATTTTTGCGTGATTTTTGGCGAGATTTCAAAATTTTTTTGACTTTATTTCACGTAGGTCCTCGTATTTCACGTAGCTCCTCCGAGGGTCAGACAAAGTGCGTATCTTTGCAGCGTCAAAAGGACAAATCCCGGGCTGACTTTTGACGAAAATAACCATTAACTTTTAACTTTATGCAAAGCATAAACATCCTTCCTTTCGGCCAGCTCAAGAACGCTGAGCACGTGGCCTTTTTCAACAACGTGGTGATTGCCATCGACAAGATCGGTGCTGAGGAGATCGGCCTGACTGTGGCGAAGTTCACGAGCTGCGCCTCTGCGCTGGGTGTGATCAACGAGATCGTGAAGGATGCGCGTACACGACTTAATCAGCGACTGGGCAGGAGCAATGGAAGCGATTCGGAGCTCGACTCGAATGTAAGTCCTATTCCTTTCCCTAATAAGTAAAGCCTATGAGCAAGAAAGAAACTATATCAGATGAGGCTCCCATTAGGGAGCCCATCGAGCACGGAGAGTGCTGCGAAGAGTGCAAGAAGACCTGCAAGCGCCACTTCTGGACCACCGTCCTGCAGACCCTTGTCAAAGTCGGAACTGCTGTGCTTGCTGCGTTCGGACTCGCAAAGAGCGGAGGCTTCCCAGAAGATTGAACAAGGCAATCTCTGATCGCGAAAGGCTTGTCGGGAAATCGGGACAAGGAATCTTGCATGCAAGAAGGGCTGTCTGGAATGCCGGACAAGGAATCTTGCATGCGGGATTAGCGCAGCGACTGCGCTACGCGCTACAGTGCTACAGTTGATATTTTAGTGGTCAAATGCCAAGGGAATGCAAAAATTGACGGCACCACTGATATATTCCTATCGAAATTTTATTATAACAACCATTTGCAGCGTGCAAAACAACCAAAAAGAGTAGGAATTTGCGCTTTTGGACGTTTTGCGCGCTGCTAATACTGCTAAAATACTTATCTTTGCCGCGCATTTTATATTAGTTCGATGACAAAAAAGATATCACTCATAGCTGCCTCCATTCTCATTTCGCTCATCTTCTGCCAGTGTCAGACGTCGCGCGAGGAGAAAGCGAATGGTCTCGATTACCCTAGCCAGGAAACCTTCAGACAGATTGACGTCTGTATGGGGTATATGAACAGCGATCCGCTGCTGGCGCATCACATGCTTGACTCGCTCCGTGCTGAAGGGTTGATGACACAGGCCCGTTGCGACTACTTCCACGCTATGGTTATCTTCGGTGGCGAGAACCAGTATGAACCGGCACTCGCTATCTGTGATAGCTTGCTCAACGAAGGGAAGTTCGGCGATGACCCTTACCTTGAAGAAGAGATCTGTGTCTTAGCATCAAACATCACGCAAGGAGCGCATCGCCATCTCGAAACGCTGGAATATGCCAATCGTGGCATTGCCATCTGTCACGGGGTTGAGAACATGCGCAAAGATGAAGCCACACTCATGGCACGCGTCGGCACTGCTGAGCAAAGCATGGGTCATATCGACAAGGCCATCGAAACCTTCTCGCGTGCTCGTGCCCTTCTGAATCCAAGCGAATCATTTGCCGACATTGTAGCCCTCATTGCCCTTCAAAGGAAGCAGGCCAGTCTCTACCGCCAGTCGAAGGAATATGACAAGGTCATCGGCGGCTATCGCGAGATACTCGATCTGGTAGAGCGTTTCGACCGTGACCCTTCATTTGTCCAACAGCGCCCTGAGAACATGCTGGAGTCGGGCGATGGTACCCACGACTTTGCAAACTTCTACAAGAGTCAGTTCTATGGATATCTGGCTCTTGCCTTCCACGATAAAATTCGGACCGATCAGTCTCTCAATCCCCAGGCCGATAAGGATTCTGTACGGCTCTATTACGAGAAGTGGCTGCATACGGAGGGGTCTCAGTCTCCTGACTATCAGACGACGATGATGCGCGTGATGTTTTTTCTGGGCGAGAAGTCTGAGTTTGAGCAAGCCAAGTCTGTCGCAGAAGAGTTCTATCGTGGAGACAGCCTGATCAGCGATTACTTAGATTACCTCAACCTGCTGGCCCGAGACGAGGCATCAAAGGGCAATTATAAGGCTTGTAGCGATTATCAGCAGAGAGCCCTTGTAGTGAGCGACAGTATCAGGCAGCATGAACTGATGCAGGAACTCTCGGCGCAGATGTCTATCAATATGGTGCAGGAGCAGCAGCTCGCCCGCCAGGATGCCGAGAGGCTGCTCAAGCAGCAGCGGCTCATCAATATCTTGCTTTCCACCGTCCTTGGCATTATCGTCATTGCTACGCTGATCATCACCTTTCTTACTCGCAAGAACCGTGAGAATCAGCAAATCATCGAGAAGGCACATCATGATCTCAATGAGGCGAAGGAAGATGTCGAAAAACTTGCACAGCAGCTCGAACAGTCCAATGCAGAGAAGGCTGCCATGCATTCAGCATTGACCTATGAGCGTATCGAGAAGGCCATGTCAGATGAGAAGCTTTATCTTGATCCTGAGCTTGACATCATAAAGCTTTCGAAAGCCGTCGGTTCAAGCCGATCGAGCATTTCGGCTTGCATCAACCACACCACGGGCAAAAGTTTCCGCCTCTGGCTTTCTGAGTACCGACTCTCGTTGTTCGTAAAGAAGCTAGGCGAGGCTTCCGAGACTACAACCATCAACGAGATCGCCTATCAATGCGGCTACAAGGATCTGTCAACCTTCCGGCGTCAGTTTAAGACTGTGTATGGCATGACTGCCAGAGAATATCGAGATCAATTAACAACATTATACAACAATGAAACAGAAAACATCAATGTTAACAAACAGCAAGAGGCCTTGGATGAAACCTCACTTCAAGGTAACAGTGATCAATAAATGCAGAGCATAAATACTTTAATAAATATAGAATATGTGTTCGAGATTTAAAAAAACCTTTATGAAAGAAATCAAAACGATTCTCTTGGCCTTGTCGCTCCTTGTGTCGTTCTGTGCATGTACTGACGAGAATCCGACTGTACCCGAAGTGCCGGAAGAGCCGGAAGTCGTGGAGGAGGGCCCTGACTATCTTGTGATGTTGTATGCCGTGGGAGGAGAATCCCTTGACGTGCCTATTTTGTCAAACATATACCAGGCGCTCGATGTGGGCAGCAGCAAGAATGTCAAGATGACGGTGCAGTTCAAATCCTCAGTCAAAGAGCAGAAGCTGTACCCCGAGTTTGACGGCACACGCCGCTTTGATCTTGACGACAATACGCACTTCGTAGGCACGATGAAGGACTCTCTGAAATTCAGCCCTGTCATCACAGAGCCGAAAGAACTCAAGTCTCTCTTCTCCCAGTTGAAGAGCGAGTGTATAGCCGATTCGCTCTACGACATGACGAAAAGCGATGCATTGGCCGACTTCATCACGTGGAGCATGAAGCAACATCCTAACGCCAAGCGTACCGTGCTGATACTCAGCGATCACGGCAGCGGTTGGCAGCTGAGATGGGACGGCTTGCAGGACACCCGCGCCATCTTGCAGGATGACAACACCAAGACCATCATGAGCCTGGGCGCTGTGGTGGAGGGTATCAATAAGTCGGCAGGTAAGGTGGACTTGCTCTATACCGACGCCTGTCTGATGAGCATGTATGAGAATCTCTACGGCTATGCTCACTGCGCTAATTACCTGCTGACGGCTGTGGAGATCACGCCTGGTGCTGGCGGTGACTATTCGAAATTGCTTAATAACCTCAAGACAGCGGGCACATCGTCTGCCGAACTTGAGAATGCCATGCACGACTTTGCAGACTATCTGGTTTCAGACCAGTGGTGGACAAACCAGCGTATGATATCTCTGGGATATGGCGGCGACTACCACGATATTGCACTTTATGACCTCTCTAAGCTCGATCTGCTGACCCCTGTGATCAAGAAGGTTGTCGATACGATGGTAGAGAAGGCTGGCAGCAATGAGTCGGTAGAGCCGACGGTCGAGAACCCACCTTTCGGAGAGCCGTTCCGTGGATACATAAACTATGCATTGACCGGCTGCCAGATGTCGAGCGTCGATAACCGCTATCCCGTCCTTTCCGTACCATCGATGCTGTTCGAATATATAGTGGCAGACGTGGAGAAGCACAAAGACAAAAATTCTAGCTATTTCAGTACTTCAGATTTGGTGCGTTGGATGAAATATGCAAATACTGAGAATGCCCAGGAAGCCCGTAAAAATTTCCCAGACATTTGGACCGCGTTTCAGCGTATTCTCATTCTGTATGGCGTCCAATCCTTCTCTTTCACCGATATTCTTCGACTCCTTGACAAATCGCTCACCGAGGCTGGTGCCCAGAACAATCCGTTCAAGCAGCTGAAGGCTGAGATGCTGGCGGCTCTTAAGGAAGTGGGCTACATCAGATGCACTATAGGCGATGAGAAGCCTGGCATCGACCAGGCTTACGAACTGTGTTCGCCGGGTATTACGATTGTGCCGTTCAACGATTCTTATTACGACAAGAATTCAAACACCTTCCTGCGTTTAATCCCGACTCACGATGAGGCGATGCGCATGTACCAGCAGACCGACTTTGACCAGTTGGTGGGGTGGAGCCGCATGCTTCAGTACGTAGAGATATTTCCAGATGTGTTCTCTAACCCTACGCGAGACCGTGTTGACAAGGACGATGAGATTGACAATTTACCGATTTATGAAGATAAGATCAGCTATAACCTGCTATCAGTCGAAGCTGCTCACGACGTTGAGCGTTATGACAGCTATGCTACATTCACCATCAATGGCAAGCCTACTGACTGCATGGTCATGCTCTATGCCGACAAGGATGATCCGTTGCTTGAATTTAAGACTCTTACCAACTACATCAGCACCGCTGAAGGTTATTGGCTGCTGGCGCTCGACTCGCAGACACATACCTTTGGTTGAAGCTATGGCTCACAAGGAACAGGTGCTACCTGGAGCATTGGCTCTAATTATGTGTAGATTTCAATCAGGTTTAAAATATGATTCAGATTATGCGAATGTCCGTTTATTCCATAAGCTGCAATAATTGTAACAAATAATCAGTAAAAAGCGCTACGCGCTACAGTGCTACAGTCGATTTTTTAGTTATATGAAGAAATTATTCCTCTCCCTGAGCCTCCTCGTAGCCATGCTATGCAGTGGATTGACAGTGATCCAGGCACAAAGCAAGCTCGATCTTAGATCGAAAATGATGCTGCGCGAACTTCGCGCCGGCAAGGTTGACAATACTCCATTGACCCGTGCCAATGTGCAGGGGCAGACCTGCGTCGAGGCATTCATCCGTTACACGGGTAAGGAGGTGGTCTCGCAGCTTGAGGTATTGGGCGTCAAGGTGATTGTCAACCTGACTGATCTCATGACCTGTAGTATCCCGCTTGAGAGTGTCGAGCAGGTCTCTGCGCTCGATGGTGTAAAGTTGGTCAGCTTTGCCCAAGAGGTGCAGCTGCACTGCGATCAGGCGCGCCGCCTAAGCCTGATTGATGACGTACAAGCCATGACCGACCGACAGGGTCTGCCATACACCGGCAAGGGGGTCATCTATGGAACGATAGATACCGGCATCGACTTTGATCACGTTGCATTCAAGAACGAGGACGGTACGTCGCGCATTCTCTATGCTTACCTGCCTGACCAGGAGACCCCCTTCGAGGGTGGCATGCAGTTAGAAAACTATCCGGGCTTTGTCTATGAAAACGAAGCCATCGCTCATCTTACTACCGATGATGTGAATGGCTTTCATGGCACCCATACATTAGGTATCGGTGCTGGCGGCCGCAATGGACATGACACTTACTATGGCATGGCTCCAGAAGCCGACATTATCGTTGCGGGTGTATCTGCCATGCTGAGTACAACTCTCGTCAACAGCGCAAAGCTGCTGATTGACAAGGCGAAAGAGCTGGGTAAACCTATCTCGCTCAATATGTCGCTGGGCAATACGACCGGCCCACACGATGCTACTGATCTGGTAGCTGCCGGCCTGGATCAGCTGACTGGCCCTGGTGTCATCATCACGATGTCGATAGGCAACGATGGCCATAATAACATCTCTCTGCGCAAACCCGCAGACCGCCAGGTCAGGACGCTACTCTATGACGTAAATAATCAAAGCTTTGGGAAATTCAAACAGCTTTATGTCGAAGCATGGAGCCTTGACGGAGAGAGCGACTATGCCGCTCAATTGGCCATCGTCAATAAGGAGAACGGCGACATCCTAGCGCTCTCTCCTCTTGTGCAAGCTGATGGAACGGTATATGAAGAGGCTCGTGCCTACCACGATCCTTCGCTCATGGGAGACGCGAAAATCATATACTATACTGACGTCATGGCTGAGACTGGCCGCCGCAAAATCTGCTTTGCGAGAACTGATACGACGGTAACGTTGCTCAATGACTCGCTGCACGCCTTTGCGCTTATCCTGTCAGGAGAGGCTGAGGCTGAGATCTATACGCATAGTGGAATCAGCTTGACCGATGGGGGCAGACCCGAACTCTTCACAAAGGGTAATGCTGATGAATCGTTCAATTCTACGGCTTCCGGACTCAATACAATCATCGTCGGTTCGTATATTTCAAAGAAAAGCTGGACCAACTATACCGGCAAAGAAATCAATCTCAACAGGACGCTTGGAGACTATTCTGCATTCTCGAGCTACGGCATAACTCTCGATGGGCGTACGTTGCCTGACATCTCGGCACCAGGCGAGTTTGTGGCTTCGTCGATGAGCAGATATTTTACCGGAATCGACGCTGAGTTGCTCCTCACGCCAGACGATGCTGAGAAAAAATATGTGATGATGCAAGGCACCTCGATGGCCTGTCCTGTCGTGGCTGGCACCATAGCCCTGTGGCTACAGGCCTATCCTGCACTCGATGTCGATGATGTGCGCGACGTGCTGGAGCATACCGCCATCCATGACCAGTTCACCGAAGCCACCCCCATCCGTTTCGGCTATGGCAAGCTTGACGCCAAGGCTGGTCTCGACTACATCCTTGAGAATATGTCTGATGGTATCACTCCACTCCGTACAGATAGCCCTGCCTCGCCAATCTACAACCTCTTCGGCAACGAGGTGGGCGAAGATTACCACGGCATTGTGATCAAGAACGGGAAGAAGTACAGATTCTGACGAATGACACAAAATGCTCGAATCAGCGCTCGCCCGTCAGGTAAAAACGCGTTATAAACATATAAAAATGAAAAGAATAATTACTTCGTTACTGGTAGCGTGCCTATTCACGCTTACCTCTGCTCAGCAGCCACCATTGAACGGTGACTATGTATTGGTGCATACTCAGAAGAGTAGCAAGGATGGTCAGCCGCTCTACTACGTGTATAACAATCAGAAACAGGGAGGCTTCGTCATCACAAGTGCCGACTCTCGTGCCAATTCCGTGCTCGGACAGTCAGAGAATGGTACTTTTGAGCAGGCGCTCGCCATCCCAGGATTCCGTGCCTGGCTCGACGACCTTCAGGTCGCTCTACAGAATCTCAGCGAACCCGAAGTTGCCGCAACAAGAGCATACATTCCTACTGCTGACATTCCAGATCAGATAGTTTCCGATGCTGACAATACCATCAGCCTGACCATCCCTGGCCGTCAGTATCTCAAAGATACTACTCTTCCTGCCAGCGTGGAGCCACTGCTGAAAGAAATCAACTGGAATCAGGCTGATCCATATAATGACTTGTGTCCGATGATTCCCGAAAAAAATGAGAGATGTGTTACGGGCTGTGTAGCTACAGCTACGGCGCAGGTCATGAAGTATTACGAGTGGCCAAAACAGGGTACAGGTTCTAATTATTATATTTCTGATGGAGCCGTAAAAGATACCCTTCAGGCAGATTTCTCGCAGTCAGTATACGATTGGGACAATATGCTTGATTGTTATAATGAAGGCTACACCCCAGAGCAGGGCTATGCCGTAGCTAAGCTGATGAGTGATGTTGGCATTGCCATGAATATGGGCTATGGCTCATCTAGTGGTACAGATCATTATAGGACGGCACTCGCTCTGGCTACCAACTTCGGTTACAACAAGGGTATCGAGGTGTGTTATCGTGAATACTTTAATTATACAGAATGGAATAACCTGATCAGAAAGGAACTGTCAGCGTCAAGGCCTATTGTTTTCTGTGGCTCAAACTATTATGATATGTCGGGTCACGAGTTTGTGATCGATGGATATAACGAGGAAGGCTTATACCATGTCAACTGGGGTTGGGGTGGCATGAGCGACGGATATTACAACATCAACATCATGCGCCCAGAAAAACAAGGCATAGGTGGTAGCAACGGCGGATATCCAGGTAGTCAGCAGATGAATATCAACTGTTTCCCTGATATTGACGGCACTTCGGTACCTCATTCTCAGATCGCTATCAGTGTTGACCCATCTATCGATATAGATATGATCAAATGCGAGATCATTAATCATGGACTTGCTACTTATGTTGGTCAGATAGGCTATATTGCCATGATCGATAATGAGATCGTTAGCTCTTACATTGAAGATGTGGACGAGACGCAATCGTTCGATTTTGAGGTGCCTATATCGATGAATATTCCTTTGAAAAAGCTTGATATCCCAGATGATAAGTTGACCTCCGACAAAAAGTGCCTGATCTATCCGGTGTACTTCGATGGCGAGGGCTACCGAGTGCCACTGTCTAGACCTTCTTGTCCGAGTTATGTCATGCTTGGCAAGGATGCAAGTGGCGATATTATCATCGAGAGCTATCCTCAGGACAATGTAAACATTAAGTGTGATAGTATAGTCTTTACACGTGATTATGCCGGCTTCAACGTCAAGGCCCTCGCTACCCTGACCACCGAGGATGATCGCCCAGTCTTCGATTACCCTATTTATATGTATATTCAGGATGAGCAGAATCAACTAGTGGCACAAGGACAAAACTTTGCTTTCATCTATGATGCTGAGACTCGCGAACTCGAATTCTCATGCAAGTTACAGAAAGATATGGTATTGGTGCCAGGTCAGACCTATAGCGTGTCTCTATGGTATTACTCTCAGGGTTCTGCACAGCTGATTCCTGGTAGCGTGACCACTGTAACAATCAAGGATCCGGGCCCTGCGCCTTCGCTTTCTTACTCAGACTTCACTATGAGTAGGACTGTCATAGAGTCTAAAGAGGCGATCTCTCTAAGCTTCAATGTGACCAACACGGGTGGCTTCACCGTAGAGACGTATCATATCTATATGTATAAAGATGGTTCAAAAGATAGCGTGGAACAACTGCCTAGTGACGAGATTGATCTTCCTACGGGTACCAAAACCATCGAAGCGGCAACCATAGTCAATTATGGGGAGGGTGACTACTGCTTCGAGATTTACACCTACAATGGTCAGTGGAATACAGTCAATACAGAGCCTCTTAAATTCACCATCAAGAATTCTGGTGTTGGCATCAGCATCGTAAACGAGGATTCTGACGCCGCCGACTGCTACTATGACCTGCAGGGTCGCAGAGTGTCAAGCCCGACAAAGGGGCTGTTCATCAGGAACGGGAAAAAGATTCTTAGGGGAAAGTGTAGCGATTCATTATAATGAGGAAAGTCAAAATGAAGAAAAAGATATATAAAACTGTTCTCCTGGCCCTGATGGTCCTTGTGACTATCAGTACGTAGAGATATTCCCTGACGTGTTCTCTAACCCTGCGTGAGAACGTGTCGACAAGGAGTAAAGTCCTTGCGATAAGACATAAATTTATAGTTCGTCCCTAACGTCTGATTTTGGACCGTTAGGGACGAACTATAAATGCATTTCTGTAGACAGAAAGCGCTACGCGCTACAGTGCTACAGTTGATATTTTAGTGGTTATTGCGGATTACATGTTCATGCCGCCATCGATCTGGATGACCTGACCGGTAACGTAGCTTGACATATCTGAGCCGAGGAATACGCAGACATTGGCGATATCCTCTACCTGGCCGCCGCGACGGAGAGGGATCTTAGCCATCCAGCCCTTGCGTACGTCCTCAGGAAGCTGTGCGGTCATGACGGTCTCGATGAAGCCAGGAGCAACGGCGTTGGCACGGATGCCCTTAGGACCCATCTCCTGTGCGATAGACTTAGCGAGGCCAATCATACCTGCCTTAGAGGCTGAGTAGTTGCACTGGCCAGCGTTGCCGTGAACACCTACGACTGATGACATGTTGATGATAGAGCCGCCCTTCTGACGCATCATGATAGGGGTAACAGCGTGGATGAAGTTGAAGGCTGACTTGAGGTTGACGTTGATGACTGCATCCCACTGTGCCTCAGACATACGGAGCATGAGGCCGTCCTTGGTGATACCTGCGTTGTTGACGAGGATATCGATCTTGCCAAACTCCTCCTTGATCTTAGCTACGACCTCTTCGGTCTGGGTGAAGTTAGAAGCATCTGAGACGTAGCCTACGCACTTGACACCGTAGGTGGTAGCGATCTCCTCAGCGGCACGGTTGATGTTGGCAACGTGCTCGTCGTTGAATGCGAGGTCGGTGAATGCTACGTTAGCGCCCTCCTGGGCAAACTTGTGGGCAATGGCATTGCCAATGCCGCGGGCAGCGCCGGTGATGAGCGCTACTTTTCCTTCGAGAAGTTTCATAAATTTATATTATTTAATAATGTGATTTGTTGCTTATCTTCGTCCGCGCACAATACCATAGAAAACCATCTTGAAGATGGACTCGCGGACACGGGCCGTAGGTACTCCCAAGGCGGTGAACTGGCCACGGATATTCGGGAGGTCGAGGCCGCGCAGCGCGTAGTGGATGGTGACGGCTACGACCGAGGCGTTGTCGATGACGAAAGTGCCCTCTTCGATACCCTGCTGCAGTATGCTGCGGAGGATGGAGAGCTCACGCACATCGAGGCGGCGGCGGGCATGCTCAAGCTGGATGATGTCGCGGAAGAACTCGGCCTTGAGCGAACCGTTGCGGATGACGGTATCCTTGACCTGATCGAGGCGGCAGAGGATGTAGCGCTTGAGCTTCTCATCGGCCGGGAGATTGAGCGGCGGGATCTCCTCGATGACGTCGATGATCTTGCTCATCTCGCTATTGATCACCGCCATGAAGATCTCTGACTTTGACTTGAAGTAAGTATAGAGCGTACGACGCCCCTTGCCTGACTGCGCGGCGATTTCGTTCATCGTCGTACTGTCAAAGCCCCGGGTGGCGAAGAGCTGGCGTGCTACTTCTATGAGTTCGGATCTTGTATTGCTGCTCATTTCTATAAAAACTGTGCAAAAGTACGCATTTTATCTTTATGTCGAACATTTTGATGTGACTTTTCGTCGATAAAGTCCTTTTTTTAATGTTTAAAAACATAAAAATGATAAATTTGCCATCGAAAAGTGCACTTTTTGTGCAATAAATTTTTTATTATCGCAAAAAAAACATACTTTTGCAACGACATATCATGAACCCATGATTTTCAACCTTAAAAAATTGTATAAACACTCCGATAAATCTAATCTTTATGAGCTATTTGAAGTTTGACAAGACGCTGCTCACCAACTTGCAGCAATCTCTTGACATCGAGTATCTCCGTACGAACCGTAGTGGAGCGTATTCGAGCACGTCAGTGACAGGTTGCAATACACGTAAGTACCATGGTCTGTTGGTGACCCCTGTCCCAGAACTTGATGACGACAATCACGTGCTCTTGTCTTCGCTTGACGAGACAGTCATCCAGCACGGTGCCGCCTTCAATCTTGGCATCCACAAGTACGCTGGCGATACCTTCGCTCCTCGTGGACACAAGTACATCCGTGAATTTAATTGTGAACTTATCTCGACCAATACCTACCGTGTAGGTGGTGTCATCTTGACCCGCGAGAGCCTCCTGGCTCACAACGAGCCACGCGTCATCATCCGCTACACCCTGGTCGACGCACACAGTGAGACAACCCTCCGCCTCCGTCCTCAGCTGGCCTTCCGCAATGTCAATGAGCTGACACAGCGCAATGGCAACATCAACTACGGCACTGAGGCTGTGGAGAATGGTATCGGATCTTGCCTCTATGCAGGTTATCCTACCCTCTACATGCAGCTCTCGAAGGAGTGCACCTGGAATGCCCAGCCTGACTGGAACCTCGGCGTGGAGTACCCACGTGAGCAGGTACGTGGCTATGGCTACAAGGAGGACCTCTACATGCCTGGCTACTTTGAGTTCAGCATCAAGAAGGGCGAGAGCGTGATCTTCTCGGGCGGTATCACACCAATCAAGCCTAACGGCCTGAAGGCTCTCTTCACCCGCGAGCTCAAGCTCCGTAGCACCCGTGACAGCTTCTTCAACTGTCTTAAGATCTCTGCTACCAGCAATATCATCGAGCGTGATGGTAAGACCTATATCATCGCCGGCTATCCTTGGTTTAAGGTGCGTGCACGCGACCAGTTCATCGCTGTGACCGGTTCGACCCTTAACCTCGGCAACGAGGAGGAGTTCCACAAGATCATGGCCAGCGGCATTGAGACATTGCGTAACTATATGAAGGACGGCAGCATGGATAAGGTGATCCAGGAGATCAACTATCCTGACATCCCACTCTGGGCTTCATGGGCTGTGCAGCAGTATGCACACTATGCTGGCTATGAGAAGGCTGCTGAGAAGTATGGTGCCTTCATGGAGGAGGTCTTGCAGTATGTGATGGAGGGTCAGTCAAGCCTCGAGCTCCGCGAGAACGGCTTGGTCTATGCTGACGCTCAGGGCCAGGCTATCACCTGGATGAACGCTACTGAGTTTGGCCGCCCAATCACTTACCGCTCGGGCTATATCGTAGAGTTCAACGGCCTGTGGTACAATGCTCTCAAGACTACCATCGACCTGCTCTCTGTCAAGGCTGAACAGAACAAGGCTAAGATCGAGGAGCTTGACCTCCTGGCTGAGAAGTACGAGGCTAACTTCGGTAAGATGTTCATCACTCCATCGGGCTACCTCTATGACTACGTGCTCGACGATGGCTTCAAGTGTGCTGATGTGCGCCCGAACCAGCTTTGGGCTATCGGTATCCACTATACCCCACTCACCAAGTCAGAACGCAAGGCTGCCCTCGATATGGTGACCCGTGAGCTGCTTACTCCTAAGGGTATCCGCTCGCTGACTCCAACAGCAGGCCTCTATCGCCCAGAGTACTGGGGCAACGCAAGCCAGCGCAACGCATCATACCACAATGGCGCTTGCTGGCCTTGGCTGCTCGGTGTCTATGCTCGTGCTTACCTCTCAGTCTTCTCGCGTTCGGGCATTGCCTTTATCCGTCGCCGCCTCTACGCTTACGAGGAGGAAATGAACCGTCACTGTATCGGTACTGTGGCTGAGGTCTATGACGCTAACCCACCATTCCGTGGCCACGGCGCTCAGTCTCTCTCTATCAATCAGGCCGAGATCATCCGCGCTCTCACCATGGCTACCGAAGCTGAGCAGGGTGTGAAATTTTCGTGAGGTAACATTTTATAATATATAGACAAAAATACAAAACAGATAATAGCATGAAAGCTCTCTATTTTTCTTGGGAGTTCCCGCCTCACGCATTAGGAGGATTGGCGCCTGCGACCTTCGGTATTGTACGTGGCGTTCATAATACTGGCGAGTGCAAGATCGACCTTGTCTTGCCACGCCCACAGGGCGATGAGACAACGGAGTACTGCCACATCATCAGTGCCACCAATACTCCTGTCGTCTGGAAGGACGTGAACTGGGAAACCGTACAGCAGCGCTGTGGATACTGCATGAAGGATCCACAGGAATATTATGACATGCGCGACCACATCTACGCTGACTTCTCTCACATGGGAACCAACGACTTGGGTTGCATCGAGTTCTCTGGTAAGTATCCAAAGAACCTTCTTGAGGAGATCAATAACTACTCTATCGTAGCTGGCGTCATTGCACGTACTCAGATGGATAAGGGCGGTTTTGACGTCATCCACGCTCACGACTGGCTCACCTTCCCTGCTGGTATCCACGCTAAGCAGGTGACTGGCAAACCATTGGTCATCCACGTACACGCTACGGAGTATGACCGCTGCCGTGGTGTCGTTGACCCTAACGACCCTACCTATCTCATCGAGCTCGATGGTATGAACCATGCTGACCAGATCCAGTGCGTGTCTGAGCTGACCCGCCAGATCGTCATCAACTTCTACCACCAGGATCCAAACAAGTGTGTGGCTATGTACAACGCCGTTGAGCCAATGTCGCAGGAGGTCCTCGACATGGAGGCTAAGCGCGGTACTGACGAGAAGGTCATCACCTACCTGGGCCGTATCACCGCTCAGAAGGGTTGTGAGTTCTTCGTCGAGGCTGCTGCCAAGTGTCTGGCCAAGGCTCCTAACGCTCGTGTCGTTATGGCAGGTAGCGGTGACTTGATGGAGTCAATGATCCACCTCGTAGCACAGAAGGGCCTGTCTGACCGTTTCCACTTCACCGGCTTCCTCCGTGGCAAGCAGGTATATGAGATGTTTAAGGTTTCGGACGTCTACGTCATGCCTTCGGTCTCTGAGCCATTCGGTATCTCGCCTCTCGAGGCTATGCAGTGTGGTGTACCAACGATTATCTCTAAGCAGTCTGGTTGTGGTGCCATCATGGACTACTGCTTCAAGTATGACTACTGGGATATTGACGGCATGGCCGACGCTATGTATGCACTCATCACCTATCCTGAGCTCCATAAGTTCATGAAGGAGAAGGGCCGTGACGAGGTCAACCAGATCACTTGGGAGAAGGTTGGCGAGCGCGTAGTCGCAGCTTATAAGAAGGTGCTCGGTTGGGAGTAATTCGTAATTTATAATTCGTAATTAATTTATTTCAGATATGAAAACAGTTTGCTTACTTTTCGAGATTCATCAGCCATTTCGTCTGAAGAAGTATCGTTTCTATGATATCGGCGCTGATCATTACTACTATGATGACTACGCTAACGAGGAGATCCTCAAGCGCCTGGCTTACCAGAGCTACATCCCAGCAGCTAAGACCATGCTGCAGATGATCGAGGCTACTGACAAGCAGTTTAAGGTGGCTCTCTCTATCTCAGGTGTTGCTATGGAGCAGTTTGAGATGTATTGCCCTGAGTTCCTCGACTGTGTACGTGACCTCGTCGCTACCGGTTGCTGCGAGCTTTGCTGCGAGACCTACTCACACTCTTTGTCTGCACTCATGGACGCTGAGGACTTCAAGATCCAGGCTGAGCTCCAGAAGAAGATCATCAACGATACCTTCCAGTATGACGCTAAGACCTTCGTCAACACTGGCTTCATCTACAACGATGAGATTGGTGGAGAGATCGCAGCTATGGGCTTCCGTGGCATTGTCACTGAGGGTACCAAGCACGTACTTGGCTGGAAGTCTCCTAACTACGTCTACAGCACCGCTGCTAGCCACGACGTGAGCCTGATGTTCCGCAACACCCAGCTCTCTGAGGATATCTGCCTCAACTTCGGCTATGGCCTCGACGCTGGTCAGTACATTGACCGCATCGCTAATGCTCCAGCTGACGAGAAGGTTTACCTCATCGCTATGAACATGGACGTTATCGGTGGTATGTTCAAGGCTGAGAGTGGTATCTTCGACTTCCTCAAGGCTCTGCCAGTATTTGCTGCTGAGAAGGGTATCCGCTTCGCTACTCCTGCTGAGGTTTGGGAGAACATCCCACCAGTTGACACCGCTTGTGTGGGTCACCCAATCTCTTGGGATGGCTATGACAAGGACGTCAGCGCTTGGATGGGCAACGACCTCCAGAATGAGGCTCTCCGTGCAATCTACTCTATCTCAGAGCGTCTGCACATGTCACAGAACGAGATCCTTCGTCAGGACTTCGCTTATCTCCTCTCGGCTGATCACTTCAAGTTCATGTCTACCAAGATGGGCGCATACGTTCCATTCTCTCCATACGATTCATCGTTCGACGCATTCACCAACTACATGAATATCGTCAGCGACATTCAGATCCGTCTGAAGCAGGAGTTCCCTGAGGAGGTTGAGAACGAAGAGCTCAATCCACTTCTCAAGCAGATCAATGAGCAGGGTAAGCTCATCGAGAAGCTTCAGGACAAGCTCGCTAAGGCTGAGGCTAAGGTTGGAGACAAGAAGGCTGAGGCACCAGCTAAGAAGGCTGCTACCAAGAAGCCAGCTGCTAAGAAGGCTGAGGCTGCTGAGAAGCCAGCAAAGAAGGCTCCAGCCAAGAAGACTGCCAAGAAGGCTGAGTAAGCATGAAGCTTCCCCCATACGTGCAACGAGGACTTATGGCCCTCGTTGTACTTTTATCATTGGTGAGTGTCGCCCGTCTGCTGGTCACTATGCATCAGCAGGACGAGCGAATTGCCATTCTTGAGGCGCAGGTCGAGGCGCTGATGGGCGATACTGCTCGGCTGCAGATTGCTCCAGGATCTTATGTCTCACAGCGTTCTGGTTCACAGTCAAGGTATTCTGGTTATCATCGTAAATCGAGCGCTGGTTATCATCGGTCATCTTCCTTTTCGTATAATAGAGTAGAGGAGGGTTTCACATCCGATGATACAGTACAGTCATCGCGCGTTCATATATATAATAATAGTAGCGTCGATGATGACCGCCCTCGTAAGTTCACTGAGCCACATCTCTTTGACCTCAACACCATCGACAGTCTCACGCTCATTCGCATCCCTGGCATTGCTGCCCGCACGGCTTCGGTCATCCTGCAGCAACGACAGAGGTATGGCGGCTTCTATGACGCCAACCAGCTGCGTGACTTCCTCACCTGGGAGTCAGCACAGGATTACCTTGACGAGTGGTGCTCCCGTTGGTTCACTGCCAGCGCTGAGCGTATCGTCCGTTTGCCTATCAACACGGCAACGATTTCTCAATTGCAACGTCACCCCTATCTCTCACACCAGCAGGCGGTTGAGATCTCTCAGTACCGCGTGCGACACAAAGGATTCCGTCAGGCTTCTGAGCTGCAGATGCTCTCTTCGTTGGCCGATGAAGACATCCAGCATCTGTTGCCCTACCTGTCTTTTGAGAATCCCTAATATCATACTTATAACATTATCTATCCCAAAGTGCGTCGCGTATTATTTTATATTTTCATTCTTCTTTGCCTTGCTTCATGTGAGGAGCGTACCTATCGCATCGGCGTGTCACAGTGTGGCGGCGATGACTGGCATGCTCTAATGAATACTGACCTCAAGCGTGAGGCCAACTCACACCCAGAGGTGGAACTGATCTTCTCTGACGCCAGTATGAAGACCGAGGAGCAGATCGAAAATCTCGAGAAACTTTTTGATGAAAATATTGACCTGCTCATCGTGTCGCCTAACGATGCTGATGCGCTCGTCCCAGTGATTGAGAAATTTCATGACAGTGGCATTCCGGTCATTCTCGTAGACCGTACTATCCACAGTCCTAAGTATACAGCTTCGGTGTCGTGCGATAATGAGGAAATCGGCGAGGTTGTCGGCTCGTTCGTGGCTGCAAGTCTGGCTGGCAAGGGGCGCATCCTAGAGATTCAGGGTTCGGCCATGGCTTCTACGGCGCAGGAGCGCCATCGGGGATTATTGTCTGTCTTGCAGAAGTTCCCAGATATCCATCTGGTGGCTTCAGCTTTTGCGGATTGGGATTATAATCTGGCATTGACCGTCTCTGACAGCCTGCTGCGCCTCTATCCTGATGTCGAAATGATTGTTGCGCAGAATGATGATATGGCACAGGCTGCGCGTGAGACTTGCGTGCGTCTCGGCATTGATCCTCTCCCTAAGATTGTCGGTGTCGATGGTTTGCCTGGTCCTGATCAGGGTATTGACAACGTGGCCAGTGGCAAGCAGACGGCCACCTGTCTCAATCCTTCTGGTGCCACCGAGGCTTTTGCTTTGGCGCTCGACATCCTGATGCGTCATACCTTCCCGCGCCACACGCGCCTGAGCACCTTCCTGATTGACGAGCATAATGTCTCGTTCATCGCCATGCAGCGCCAAATCTATGTCGCGTATAATAAGAAGATTGAGGATATCAATGGCGAGCTCGGAGCCTACTGGCGTCGTAACCGTCTGCTCAACGTGCTGCTCATAGCATGTGTCATCATTTTTGCATTGATCGTGACTATCATCCTGGTGGTCAATCGTATGCGTCATACTCAGATGCGCTTGCGAGATCAGGTTGATCAGGCCGATAAGAACAAGCTCTCGTTCTTCACCAACGTCAGCCACAGCTTCCGCACGCCGCTCACGCTCATCGCCAATCCGCTGCATCAGCTCAAGCAGGAGGGTGGCCTCAATGAGCGACAGACCGAACTGCTCTCTATCATGGAGAAGAACACCGATCATCTGCTTGACCTCACTTCGCAGGTGCTCAGCGTCATGAAGTCTGATCCTTCTGACTCTGCCTCCAAGGTCGATGAGCTGGCACAGAATGCCTATGAGAGGTCTCAGCGCAATGCAGAGTTCTGCAATACCCGCCTTCGTGGCACTGATCCTCAGCCAGATGCTCTCGACGAGATCAACCGCAAGACCATCCTGGTCATCGACGATAATGCTGATATCCGTCAGTATCTCTCGCTTCTCTTGGGTTCGCGCTATATCGTCCTTACGGCGAGCAATGGCGAGGAGGGCCTCCTTGAGGCGCGTCAGAACATCCCTGATCTCATCATCTGCGATGTGCTCATGCCGGTCATGGACGGACTGGAGTGCTGTTCGCAGTTGAAGAAGGACGAGATCACCAGCCACATCCCTGTGCTGATGCTCTCTGCTTATGCGCTTGACGATCAGCGTATCGAGGGTTATAAGAGCGGTGCTGACGCTTATATGACCAAGCCGTTCAGCAGTGACGTGCTCATGGCTCGCATCCGCAACCTCCTGCTCAGCCGCCGCCATATCGATACGGGTAAGGAGAACACGCAGGAGCAGATGAAGCAGGCCGAATTCAGTTCCGTTGATACCAGCTTCGTGACCCGTCTGCAGGACTTCATCATGACCAACATGGCTAACAGTGACCTCACTATCAATGACCTCTGTGGCGAGATGCACATGAGCCGCGTGCAGCTCTATCGTAAGTGTAAATCCCTGACCGACGTCTCGCCTGTCGAGCTGGTCCGCAACCTCCGCCTCCAGCAGGCTAAGCATCTGCTCGAGAGCTCTCAGCTGTCCGTCTCCGAGATTGCCTACGAGGTCGGTTTCTCTTCGCCTAGCTATTTTGCTAAGTGTTATCGTGACCAGTATGGGGTCTCGCCGACGGGGAGCAAAAAATAGGAAATTTGATGAAGAATTTGGAGGTCTCGATTTATTATCGTTATTTGCGCCCAAATTTAATTATACAATATGGCAAAAAAACAAATAGACGTGAAAGACCAAGATGCGGTTGAAGTCACAAATTGTGATTTCAAGCCAAATGAAACTATCGAACGAGCTATCTATACAATTAGAGGTGTTCAGGTAATGCTAGATAAAGATTTGGCCGTATTGTATGGAGTTGAGACAAGAGTTCTTAATCAAGCAGTTCGTAGAAATGCAGAGCGCTTCCCTTCTCACTTCATGTTTCAGTTGACCAAAGATGAGTATGATTCTTTAAGATCACAAATTGTGACCTTAGAAAAGGATTGCAGAGATGACTTGAAATCACAATTTGTGATTTCAAGTTGGGGTGGCAATAGAAAAATGCCTTATGCTTTCACCGAGCAAGGAGTAAGTCAATTAAGTGCCGTCTTGAAAAGCAAGACAGCTGTTATGATCAGTATACGAATCATTGACGCATTTGTTGCAATGCGCAGATTCTTGTCGTCAAATGCTGAGATATACAGAAGACTTACCACACTTGAGCATCACCAAATAGAGTCTGATCATAAGATAGATACGATTCTAAACAAGATGGAGGAAAATACTCCAAAAATCAGTTCTGAACAGCTGTTTGCTACTGGTTGTGTCTGGGATGCATGGGACTATATCTCGCAACTGATACGTAGCGCTAAAACGAGAATTATCCTCATTGATAATTTTGTAGATGAGCGAGTATTGACACTACTGACAAAACGAGCTGATGGAGTAACTGCCACCATTCACTCTCGCTATACACAGCAGTTCACCCTCGACTTGCAGAAGCATAATGAGCAGTACCCTACAGTCAATTTTATTCAACTGCCGCAGAAAACTCATGACCGTTTCTTGATAATAGACGATGAGGCATACTTGCTTGGTGCTAGCGTAAAAGACATGGGAACCAGTCTTTGTGCAGTTACAAAACTTGAAACTTCGCCAGAGAAAGTACTTGCACTTCTCTAGCTGGAAAATCTTAAATAAAGACAATACGAGGAGGACAAATCGCAGTATGTCTGCATTTGTCCTCCTCGCTCATAGAATGGTTATCTGCTGGCATTGACAGCCGACAGGCTGGTAGCATTACGCCATTTGCTGACTTTGATCAGAGCTAAGGCGTGTTCAACGTTGACTACTATGGTCTTGCCTTGCTGACTTATGGCTTCATCAATGACCCCGCTGCTCTTGATGCGCTGAGCGGTACTTGTACTACAGCCAAAAAGTGAAGCAATGCCGGCAATACCATAGACGAACTTCTTCTGCTCTGCCTTGAGGATGTCTTGGGCATCGCGTTCGTCAAGAACTTCTTTAATGATGTTCTTGAGGTCACCTAAGGTGATGTTGAAAAGAGGTTTGTCTAAATTTGATGACATAGTTAAGGGTTATTTTATTCTGGTTTGAATATATTCTTTATCATCTTATAGATTAGTGATTATTTATATGTTTTAGATAATGCTGATGGATGTCAGCAATGGA
>JAZRXZ010000165.1:0-10413 GCA_045600445.1 Bacteroidales bacterium
CGAGCTGACCAGACGGCTGGTTGGCCAGATCTTGGTAGTGTTGATATTGGTTTGTACAGGCATAGTGGCCTGGTGGCACTTGATGATCATAGCGATCTCCTCAAGCGAAGTATTACCAGCACGCTCGCCGATACCATTGATGGTTACCTCCACCTGGCGTGCACCATTGACTACACCAGAGATGGTGTTAGCAGTAGCCATGCCGAGGTCATTGTGACAGTGGGTAGAGAGGATAGCATCACCATTGGCAATACCCTCTACATGTTCGCAAAGGTACTTGATCTTCTCACCGAACTCCCATGGCATGCAATAGCCTGTGGTGTCAGGGATGTTGATGACCTTAGCGCCTGCACGAACTACAGCATCAACTACCTTAGCGAGATACTCGTTCTCGGTACGACCAGCGTCCTCTGCATAGAACTCTACCTCATCGACGAGGTTGCGAGCATACTTGACAGCTGCAACGGCACGCTCGATGATCTCCTCGCGTGTAGAATTGAACTTATACTTAATATGGCTGTCGCTGGTACCGATACCAGTATGGATACGCTTATGCTTAGCGTACTTTAGGGCCTCGGCTGCGCAGTCGATGTCCTTCTGTACGGCACGTGTAAGCGCACAGATGGTAGGCCAGGTGACGGCCTTAGAAATTTCAACAACAGAATTGAAGTCTCCCGGGCTCGAGATAGGGAAACCTGCCTCGATGATGTCTACACCCAGAGTCTCAAGAGCCTTGGCCACCTGGATCTTCTCCACAGTGTTCAACTGGCATCCAGGGACCTGTTCTCCGTCACGCAGTGTGGTGTCGAAGATGTAAAGACGGTCGGTCATAACGCAATATTAATTTGAAAAATAGTTTACTCCTTTTAAATATATAATAACTCTGGTAGCGCTTACAGAGCGCCACCCAGAGTATAAATGTACTGCAGGAACTGCTTCTTAGAATCTCGCTTCACCTTAATGGCAGTTGGCAGGATATAGTTGCTGACAGATAGCACAGCACCGCTCGAATTAGTAGTGACGTCAACAGGAATGATAGCCAATCGGACAACATAGCTGTCGAGTGCCTTCTGAACCTCTGTGCGGAGAGCGGTATCCTTGCGGTAGTCCTCGTTGGTTTTTCCGCTGAGGTTGATCCAAGGCAGGAAGGTAAATGGATGCTTCTGCTGGATTTTCTTTGCCCACTCGATAGGCGTATCCATCGACTTGTTCCAACCACCATGAGCTTCTGCGCTGGCAAGACCTAGCACCATGGTACTTAGGTTGCCGAAATTATAGTAGTAAATCTGGTTGGTGATAGAGTCTGCTACATAGGTACCTACGGCCGAAGACTTGGCTTCAGGAGTCTTGCTGTCCTCAAAGAACTGGTTCATACGACCCTCTTCTACCAACAATACATGGCTGACAGGATTGCTGGAGAGCAAGGCGCCCTGTGGCTTCTGGCACATCAGGCTGAAGTTAGCACCACCGAGGAAGTATGCCGAATCCTGACGGTCCACATGATCCATCATGTGTCGGATAGCGTGGCCGAGAGGCAGGTCGAGGGTAGTATAGTATCCCTGTGGAGAGGTGATATATGCTGACTCTTGGTCCTTGAGACGCTCGTCCTTCTTGATATCCTTCAGGCTGAGGCTGGTCATCTGCACGACATCTGGAGTGACGGCCATGATCTGCTGGTGCGAAGTCACATAGGTAGAGTCGGCCGTATCGGTAGAGTTACGCAGGATGGTGCCATCTTTGTTAAAGCGATGATATGAACGGTAATAGAACCAGATCGCGGTGTTAAATACCTTGATGATCGAACCATCACCAAACGTCGGCTGCACAGATACACCAGATAGGAAGTTCTCTCGCATCGTAGCAATGCTTGAGAAGATGTCCTTATAAGCAGGATAGTTCTCCTTGCCAGCTTGATCTCGTGCGATGGCAGCTTCTACAATACTATGGAAGAAGCGGTTCTTGAAATCGTCATCCAGTCGTATCTCAATATAGTTCGAACCTACAGTAGTACGGTCGGCCTCAGGCAAAACACGGTTGGCTGCAGTATAGGCCTTTCTGCCCAGCAGATTGCTGGTACTGTAGTACTTGGTGAAGTCGTAGTTGCTGTAGAAAGCCTTCTCTGGCTCGGTCTCCAGCTTGGCATCCTTGTTGAGCGCATAGACACTGAGCTGCATTGGCGTGAGCGAATCACCATAGTAAGTGGTGTAGTAGATTCGCATGGTCAATGAGTCGATGTCATTGTTCATCAATGAGTCGAAGCGCGACTTATAGATGTTTTTCGAGTCCAGACCCAACGTCTGAGGTACAGAGGTGCGAAGAATATCGAAGGTGATAGAGTCGCCTTCCTGATAGTTCAAACCTAATTTTGTGCTGGCATAGAACTGTGCCAGGTAACCAGCCTTGATGCTACCGTACTCAGGATCGGTGATGTTGCCGAGCAACGGATAACCGGTCTTGACATAGATAGAGTCGCGATAAGCCGTTGCTACGCTACATTGCAGCGTATCGGTCACGATATGTATCTGGTCGTTGAGGGGTCGGGTGGAATAACCGATTTCAGACATATCATCATTGCAGGATGAAATGCTGATCAGCATACCTATTGCCAATGCGAATGACATGATTCGCTTGGTGACAGAAAAAAGTATATTCACGTGATATTGATATTAATCTTCGTTGTCGTCTGGTTTTGGATTGAATTGCTCAAAGAACGCCTCGTACTTGTCGATGTCTATTTCCTCGTCGGTAGCATCAAGTACAGGGATGCCGAGTCCCTTGGCATATTCACGGACGTTATCTGCTTCAGGGGTCTCGTCGGTGATGATGAGACCGTCGCTGAACTTGGCAGCGATGCGACAGAGAGCCGCGCAGTCAATCATCTTGTCCTTCAGTTCCACGATATCGGCCTTCAGCACACCTTCGCGCTTGACGGTTGCATAGATGTTACCATGCAGCGGACCAGTAAACGCGTTGTTGAACATGCCGAAGACGACCTTGACGCCACGGAAGCATGGGTCCTCTGCAAAACCCTTCTTGATATAGACAGGTGCGATGGCGCTGAACCATCCCTGGCAATATACTACATCTGGCTTCCAGCGGAGCTTGCGGATCGTCTCGATCACGCCACGAGCAAAGAAAACACAGCGCTCGATGTTGTCCTGATAGTATCCCTTCTCATCTCCATACATCTGTCGACGGGTGAAGAAGTCGTCATTGTCGATGAAATAGACCTGCATGCGAGCCGCCTGGATGCTGGCCACCTTGATGATCAGCGGATGGTCGGTCTCGTTGATGATGATGTTCATACCCGAGAGTCTGATCACCTCATGCAGCTGGTTACGGCGCTCGTTGATGGTGCCGAAACGTGGCATGAATGTGCGGATTTCATGTCCTGCATCCTGGATGCCTTGTGCCAACTGTCTTCCGATAGCCGACGTGCGGTTCTCCGACATGTAGGGCATGACTTCTGTATTGATGAAAAGAATCTTGGTTTTGCTCATACGTCTAAAAAATCTCCTTTAGTTACGTTTTGGATGGAGAATTGGCGCAAAGGTACTCATTTTTTTCGAAATATGGGCAAAATATTTGTTAAAATCGCGTCTGCGCGTACAAATTAATATAATTTTGCTGCAAAGGAGCAGCTGGATATTGCGTTATTTTCCCCTTAATGAGCGAAATAATCCTCCAATTCCTGCAGCGTACTGCCAGGTTCGTTGGCCAGATCCTTGATCATTACGCCCTTCTCGAGCAGCAGGATACGGGTACAGATATCGGTCACCGAGGTCAGGTTGTGGCTGGAGATAAGGATGGTGGTACCGAGCTCTTTATTCATCTTTTCGAGCATACGGGCCACGAGAATCTGGCTCGACGGATCGAGGTAGTTGAACGGCTCGTCAAGGATCAGGAAGCGAGGGTTGATGACCATGGCTCCGATGATGCCGATCTTCTGTCGGTTACCCATCGAGAAGTCCTTGATCAGCTTGCCGGTGCCGAGTACCTCGCCAGCCATCAGCTCAGAGTAGTCTTCCAGACGGTCGTGCATTACCTCTTTGTCAATGCCATACACTTCGGCAATGAAGTCGAAATATTCCTCAGGAGTATAGAAGTTGATGAGGAAAGAGTCGTCGATGAACGAGCCGGTATATTCCTTCCATGCAGCATCAGTAGCCACAGGGTGCCCGTCGTTGTAGACATTGCCCTCAGTGGCCTGGATGAGGTCGAGGATGAGGCGCATCAAGGTGGTTTTGCCAGCACCGTTGTTGCCGACGAGGCCGATGACTTCTCCTTCGTTGAGAGTGAGTGCAGGGAGGTTTAGGACGGTATTTTCGCCGTAATTTTTCTTGAGGTTATTTATCTGGATAGTCATAATGATATGCAATGATTATTGTTATTGATTTTTGCAAGGGTTACTTGCTCTGGTATTTCTCCATGTATTTGTATTTGTTCTTTTCGAAATCTTTCATGATCCAGTCGAAAAGCCAGCCACGCAAGAGATGTCCTGCAACGCCAAGGCCAGAAAGTGCCAGACAGAACCAGATTGGAGAGAGTACATGCCAGAGAAAGACGGGCAGAATCATGATGATAAACATCACTATGATCAGCTTCACAGAGAAGGTAGAGCCGCCTCCCTGATAGTTGAAGAAAGTCTTACCGAAGATATCGAAAGGTGAGCATTTGAAGCCATTGATTAGAATCATCGAGTTGCAGAAACCGATGCCAAAGATCAGTACACCAATTAGTTGCAGCCACGATATCCAGCCCAATAGACACGCTGGCACATAGATCAATGAGGTGCAGCAGGTAATGACGGCATAGAGTCGGTACTTATCTTCAAGCAGGCGCTTAAGGGACAGCGGTTTTGTCCAAAGACCGTTGAAATAATTCGCCTCAATTCCCATGGCATATTGTCCGAGATTGATCGATGGGAAAACGACGGCAAAAAGCAGAAAAAAGAACCCGATGAACTGCACATCTACTTCTCCTCCGACCACAGAATTATAGGTGTTGACATAGCCGAAAATGGCAAAGTAGGCCGTCAGGAAGAGGGTTGAGGTCTTGAGTCGTTTTGAGCGTAGGAAACTCTTGATCTGCAGGGCAAAGACACTACTCTTGGTCAGTCGCTCCACAAATCCGTTCTCTTTGGCTTTGAGCGTTTTACGGTTCTGCTCGTTGTAGAGACTTCCTCCTCGCAGCTCCATCAATGCAATGCCGTTGAACACAGAGATCAGATAGAGCATCAGCAGCATGCAGAGCGCCCAGCCGAAAGGCAGGATCATCAGAAACAGTGGCGCCCAGATAACGCACATCTGCAGGTTATCAGTCTTCCAGAGCTGTTGCAGCCACAGGAAGCGTTCCCACTTCTCCTGGCTGATAGGTCGCGACTTCAGGAAGGCATCCATCGCAATCTTGTCGTCGGTGAAGATGAACTTGTAGAAAAGGTCAGGCAGGAAGGCCACAGCTGAGAAGATGGCCACGATGGCAGGCGACAAGCGAGCAATTAGATCAGCAATCTGCTCGTCATAGGTCAGGCCGTACCCCAGCGAGAGCTCGATGGCCCAGAGACAGAAGAGGATGTATCCTTTTCCGATCCAGGATTTCTTGTCCGCTGTTCGCCATAGCTGGCGGAAGTAGAGGGTGGTTAAGGTTTTCATTTTTGTAAGAATATTGCGTTCTTTTGTTATGCGATGCAAAGATAAGGGATTCTCTGTGAACTTCCCAAAAACTGACAACGTTTTTATCATTTTGCTCCTAATCGACGGAAAAACTTGGTAAATTGTTATGCATTTGTGTCAAGTTGGTTTGTTTTCGGCCTTTATTACCTATAAATAAATAGCGAAATTTGGAAAGAATGAATAAACATTGTATCTTTGCACCTTGAAAATGAATCAATAAACAATAGACGCAATGAGTAAACAGAGATTTGATGCCATTGAGCAGGCTTTCAAGAAGCGCGCAGTGGAAGTAGTAGCACCTGAGGGGCGCCCTTCAGAGTATTTTGGAGAATTGGTCTTCAATCGCGAGAAGATGCAGAAGTATCTTGATGCCAAGACCCTCCATGCACTCCTTGATTGTATTGACAATGGCCATCATCTGGATCGTAAGGTAGCCGACGGAGTGGCTGCTGGTATGAAACAATGGGCCATGGAGCATGGCGTGACACATTGCTGTCACTGGTTCCAGCCTTTGACCGACACCACTGCTGAGAAGCATGACTCCTTCATGGAGTATGACTGGAAGGGTGGCATGATCGAGGAGTTCGCAGGATCGAACCTCGTGCAGCAGGAGCCTGACGCTTCCAGCTTCCCAAGTGGCGGTATCCGTGCTACTTTCGAGGCTCGTGGCTATACCGCGTGGGATCCTACCTCGCCAGTCTTTATCATGGACGACTGCCTCTTCATCCCTACCGTCTTCATCTCTTATACAGGCGAGTCGCTCGACTATAAGGCTCCTCTCAAGAAGGCGCTCAAGGCGGTCAATGACGCGGCTGTCCCTGTCTGCCAGCTCTTCGATCCTAACGTCACCAGCGTCCGTGCCAACCTCGGCTGGGAGCAGGAATATTTCCTCGTTGATGACGCGCTCTATGCAGCTCGTCCTGACCTGATTGCCACTGGGCGCACCCTCATGGGTCACGGTTCGAGCAAGAACCAGCAGATGGACGACCACTATTTCGGTCAGATCCCAACCCGTGTACAGGCCTTCATGAAGGACCTGGAGATCCAGGGTCATCGCCTCGGCATCCCAATGAAGACGCGTCATAATGAGGTGGCTCCTAACCAGTTCGAGTTCGCTCCAATCTTCGGCGAGTGCAACCTCGCTGTCGATCAAAACATGCTCATCATGGGAGTGATGAAGAAGATCGCTCGCAAGCATGGCTTCCGCGTCCTCCTGCACGAGAAGCCTTTTGAGGGTATCAACGGTTCGGGCAAGCATAACAACTGGAGCCTCTCTACCAACACCGGCGTGATCCTCCTCGCCCCAGGTAAGGATCCGATGTCGAACCTCCAGTTCATGACCTTCTTCGTCAACGTCCTGATGGCCGTCAAGCGTCACGGAGCTCTCCTCAAGGCTACCATCGCCTCGGCAACCAACGCTCACCGTCTCGGTGCGAACGAGGCTCCTCCTGCCATCGTCTCGGCCTTCCTCGGCAAGACCATGACCGATGCGCTCCGCAAGCTCCAGACCGTTCCAGACGACACCGATATCGTCCTCGCAGGCAAGCAGGCTTACGACCTCGGCCTCGTCGAGATCCCAGAGATCTTCGTCGACAATACTGACCGCAACCGCACCTCGCCATTCGCCTTCACGGGCAATCGCTTCGAGTTCCGCGCCGTCGGTTCGAAGGCCAACTGCTCAGCTGCAATGACCACGCTCAATGCCATGGTGGCAGAGCAACTTATTGATTTCAAAGCTGCTGTCGACAAAGAGATGGCCGCAGGTGCCAGCGTCCAGGTAGCTGTCATGCGCTGCTTGAAGCCTATCATCGCCGAGATCATCGACACCGTCTGCTTCGATGGCAATGGTTATTCTGACGAGTGGCCAAAGGAGGCAGCTAAGCGCGGTTTGGACGTCGAGCGTTGTGTACCTAAGATGTTCCTCGAGAATGTCAAGGCTTACAACGTCGATATGTTCGAGAAGCTCGGCATCTTCACCGCCGCCGAGCTCCGTGCTCGTAACGAGGTGAAGTTCGAGACCTACGTCAAGCTCATCCAGATCGAGGGTCGTGTCCTCGGTGACCTGGCTGTCAACCATATCATCCCTGCAGCCATGTCTTACCAGAGCCAGTTGCTCAAGAACGTCTCGATGATGAAGAATCTCTTCCCTGGCGCTTGGGAGACCCTCTCGGCTCCAGAGATCGCTATTGTCAAAAAGATCGCAGCATACAATTCCGAAATCAAGAGCAAGGTCGACGCCATGGTCGAGAAGCGTCGCATCGCTAACCGCATGGCCGACGGCTATGAGAAGGCCATGGCTTACTATGAGATTGCCGAGTGTCTCACCCAGATCCGCAAGCCTATCGATATGCTCGAAGAGATCGTCGACGATAACCTCTGGCCAATGCCAAAGTATCGCGAGTTGCTCTGGATACGATAATATATAATATGATCGAAAAAGTAATCATTCTCGAACAGGCCGATCCTGTTATTTTCTACGGCACGAACAACAGTAACATCCTGTTGCTCAAGACGCTCTACCCTAAGTTGCGCTTTGCAGCCAGGGGCAGAGCCATCAAGGTGTATGGCGACGAGGAGGACATTGAGATGTTCGAAGCCTTCATCTCCAAGCTCATCCGTTATTGCAACGAGTATAACAAGCTCAACGAGGACATCATCCTCGGCTATTACAACGGAGAAGGACCGGTGGAAAAGAAGCACGACTCCTTAATTATATATGGTGTCAACGGCAAGCCCATCACCGCTCGCACCGAAAATCAGAAGGCCTTGGTCGATGCTTTCAATCGCAACGACCTCGTCTTTGCCCTCGGCCCTGCCGGTTCAGGTAAGACCTACGTAGCCATCGCCCTGGCTGTCCGCGCCCTGAAAAACAAGGAGATCCGCAAAATCATCCTCTCTCGTCCGGCCGTCGAAGCTGGCGAGAAGCTCGGCTTCCTGCCTGGCGAGATGAAAGACAAACTCGATCCATACCTGCAGCCACTCTATGACGCGCTCGAAGACATGATTCCTGCCGTCAAGCTCAAGGAGCTGCTCGAAACCAACGTCATCCAGATTGCGCCTCTCGCCTATATGCGTGGTCGAACTTTGAGCGACGCCATCATCATTCTCGATGAGGCGCAGAACACTACCGCGCCGCAGATCAAGATGTTCCTGACCCGCCTCGGCCTCGGTGCTCGCATGATTGTCACCGGCGATATGAGTCAGGTCGACCTCCCGCACAACGTTACCTCAGGCCTCGTGCAGGCGCAGCGCATCCTCAAAGGAATCCCCGGCATTGCCACCATCGAGTTCGATAAGCGCGACATTGTCCGCCACCGACTCGTGCAGCGTATCGTTGAGGCATACGATAAGTATGAGGAAGCCAAGAAGCAGCAGCACTTGGTCGAGAAAGCTGAAAAAGCAGAAAACGCATGAAGCTCCGCACTGAAATAGAACGTATTCCCTTGCCACGACCCATCGATCGAGGCGAGGGAATTATGCTTTTAGGCTCCTGCTTCACCGACCACATCGGTCAGTGGCTCTCCGATGCCTGGTTGCCTGTATCTTGCAATCCTTACGGCGTTTTGTTCAATCCGGCCAGCATTGCAAACACGCTGCTGAGATTGCTCCAAAACGACCTTTACATCCCTGATCTCCACGAGCATAACGGCCGATACTATAGCTTTGACCATCATGGTAAGTGGAGCAGTAATGATCCTGAGACCCTGACGCAGCAGCTCGTCGAGCTTGAGACTGAAACCCGCTCTTTCTTATCTTCCGCCAAGCACCTGATTATCACTTTAGGAACCAGTTGGATCTATGAGCGCGAGGGTAAGATCGTGGCCAACTGCCACAAGTTTCCTGCCTCAGATTTTACTCGTCGTAGGCTTTCTATTGATGAGATTGTGACTCTTTGGAGCCAAGTCATTGAGTCATTGTCTTTCGCGCAGCAAAATACTCCTAACTCCTCACTCCTAACTCCTCACTTCACTTTTTCCGTCAGCCCCATCCGCCACGTCAAAGACACCCTTCACGGCAACCAGCTCAGCAAGTCCACCCTGCTCCTTGCCATCGACGAGCTCCAGCGCCGCTACCCTGATCGTGTGCAGTATCTCCCTGTCTACGAACTCTTCATGGATGACTTACGTGATTACCGCTTCTACGCCGACGACCTCGTCCATCCGTCCACAATGGCCATCGAGATGGTCAAAGACCTCTTCTCCGAATGTGCCATGACCCCACGTCTCCGTCAATACATGCACGACGCTACTCACATCGTCCGCGCTCTGCAGCATCGTCCTTCCGATCCAAAATCGCCCCAATATCAAGCCTTCTTGGCCGAGACACTTCAGAAAAAAGACTCGCTATTGCGTGAAAGCTGACATTACGTACGCGATGTCAGCTTTCACGGCCGTGGCATCCTCTACACGGTACAGTGGAAAGGATGCCGAGACAAAGGCATCTCCTACACCGTACCGTGTAGAGGATGCCGTGATCAAGGAAGGGATGTCTTGCATGCAGGACGTCCCTTCTTGCATTCAGGAATGGACAAATTGCATTCACGCCGTCCTTTCCTTGATCAAAAATCGCATCTCCCGAGTTCCAGACAACATTTAATGCAAAAAATACGGGTTTTTCGCTCTTTTTTTGACCACCCCCTTGTTTCCGCCAAATCTTTTTCTTATCTTTGCGCCCGCTTTTGAGAAAACACATTTATCTACTCAATTTCTGACAAACTTTGCTTACTAAGTGCCAATCCTAA
>JAZRXZ010000166.1:0-33592 GCA_045600445.1 Bacteroidales bacterium
GTCCATCTCTAAGCAATAAATCTTTAACCTATTTCAGATGTCATCAATAGGTATTATGCGGTATTAATCCAGCTTTCGCTGGGCTATCCCCCACTTAGAGGCAGGTTACATACGCGTTACTCACCCGTGCGCCGGTTTCACCCCGAAGGGATCACCCTCGACTTGCATGTGTTAGGCCTGTCGCTAGCGTTCATCCTGAGCCAGGATCAAACTCTTCGTTGTAATTTTTATCGTTTATATGTCCCGAAGGACTTATAGACTTGTTTGATTCTGGCAATTCAATTTCCTAATGGAATTTTGACGGTAGACTCATGAGCATTACTGCTCCTTACTCTACTTGTACTACTTGCTATTCTATCAATCTTAAATATTTCAAAGAACTTTTTCGCTAAAAAGATTGTTGATAACTCAACCTTTTCCTTGTTAGCGGGTGCAAAGATACAATCAAAACTTTGTATCTCCAAATTTTTCGAGCACTTTTTCTGCTTTTTTATTAATTTCTACTAAAACCGCTATTATCGCACCCTCTTTTGCCATTTAAACATTCCAAGAGAGAGGGAAAGATCCGACATTTTCAAAAATTCCATTCGCGGAACCTCAAATTAGCCTTGCCCCCATGTACTTCTATCCATATTGCGATACGAAATCGCCTCAGCAATATGAGTAGAGGTAATATTCTCACATCCCTCATAGTCGGCAATGGTTCGAGCAACTTTGAGGATTCGGTCATAAGCACGAGCTGAGAGATCAAGCTTCGTCATGGCTCTCTTGAGAAGACTCAGTGACTTTTCATCGAGTACGCAATACTCACGGAGCAT
This sequence comes from Bacteroidales bacterium, assembly GCA_045600445.1. GTDB lineage: Bacteria > Bacteroidota > Bacteroidia > Bacteroidales > UBA3663 > Liminaster. Next base: position 819 of record JAZRXZ010000166.1, read on the forward strand.
GGCCGATGTCATCTGTGCATTGTTATGGATCAAAGGATGATCCTTGAAACGTGTCTCTTGAATCTGACGAGCACGAACCACTCGGTTACGGATTTCTTCTGACGACTCTGCGACAGTTGTCCTACTAACCTCATCAAAACTGAGCGGGACGATTTCAATCTGAAGGTCGATACGATCCAAAAGCGGGCCACTCACCTTACCTAAATATTTACGGATCTGCATTTCTGTGCAAGTGCACGGATGGGTAGGATGATTGTAAAAGCCACATGGGCAAGGGTTCATTGACGCTACAAGCATGACGGAAGCAGGGTAGGTCACCGTATTTTTTGCTCTGGCAATGGTGATCTGACGGTCTTCAAGCGGTTGGCGCAACACCTCAAGTACCGATTTCGCGAATTCTGTCAGCTCATCAAGATAAAGAACTCCATTATGAGCCAGAGATGCCTCTCCTGGCATTGGGTTCGTGCCTCCACCGATCAAAGCCACGGAAGACACAGTATGATGCGGAGAACGGAATGGTCGTTGTGTGACAAGACCGGTCTCTGAGCGATATCCTGCAACAGAATGAATCTTTGTGGTCTCAAGTGCCTCTCCTAAAGACAATGGAGGAAGGATAGATGGCAAGCACTTGGCCATCATGGTTTTTCCAGCACCAGGAGGGCCTACCATGATAAGATTATGGCCACCGGCCGCAGCAATAGCAAAAGCGCGCTTAACGCTCTCTTGCCCTTTCACCTCCTTGAAGTCGCACTGATAATGACGCTCCGCCTGACGGAAAATCTCACGCGTATCGAGCTGAAGAATCTCCATTTCCGACTCTCCTTTCATAAAACCAATCACGTCACGAAGATGGTCTGCAACTCGCACCTCCAGATTATTGACTACAGCCGCCTCAATACCATTCTCTCGTGGAACGATGATTCCTTGCAATCCCATCTCTCGTGCCAAAATGGCAAAAGGAAGACATCCCTTGATAGGCTTTACAGCACCATCGAGCGAGAGTTCTCCCACCATCATATACTTGCCAAGCTTGTCTGTCGGAATTTTTTCATCGGCCGCCAATACCGCCACCGCTATTGGGACGTCATACAAGGCACCTTCCTTACGAATGTCGGCTGGAGCTAGATTGATTGTGACCGCCTTGCGAGGGAATTTCATCCCTGACTCAAGCAACGCGCTTTCTAGTCGGTCACGACTTTCTTTGACTGCCATATCCGGCAATCCGATCATAATACAACGTATGCCTGGCGCAGTGACAGTCTCACAATGAACCACAGTGGCGTTGATACCCTGAAGGGCAGCAGTAATTGTTTTGACAACCATCTAAAGAGATAGGATCTAGTTTTATTTCTTCTGGTATCCGATACGGTTAGGTACGCGATCCAACGCTCTGCGCAGTTCGCCACCCCATACATTTTTCTGCATCTGATTGCAGTACATATCCATCAGGATGACCGATGGGACCTCCTGAATATTCCATGATCTCATGCGAGCGTCGCTGAATCCGCCTTTGACCCAAGTATGCTGACCATCCAAGAATTTGGTACGGATATTCCACATGGCACTATCCTCAGCATGCAGGCAACATGACATAAAAGACACACGCTTACCTTCATACTCAGAGCTGATCAGATTGGCCAATGTGCGCAAAGTATCGATAGACGGTCTTGAGTAGTCGGCCCAGAAGCAGACCAGCATATAATCCGAGCGAGAGGTGGCCAGATCGATAATCGTATCCCTGGTTTCAAATGCAGCATTGAGCAATCGACGGTTAGAGCTCTTCCCCGATCCGATGGCACTAAGCGTGGCATCAAATGACTTCTTGAGCCAAGCTGGCTTAGCCTCATCCTTCAGACTACCCAAAGTCTGGCGTACATACAGAGAATCGTTGATCAACTCCAACTTATCACGGAGCAAAAGTGCAACACGGATATCCATCGGATTCGCAGCAATCTTCGACTCAAGAATCTGCCGACATTCGCTGGCATCACTATTCATATTCTCCTTATTCTCCTGCAACCAGCCATTGATAGAGTCTTTGGGAGAGACCAAGAATTGTGTCTTGACGCCATTGTCGGCAGAAGACGTGACAGAAAGATTGATCTCCATACCTCCCGACGCATAAAAGCGGCAGATTTCACCCTGCTCACCACATAAGAACAGCTCATCGAGACCCAAAGCATGGCCCTCAAACTCAAAACCGCCTTCTGGTGTCAACTCAATCGTATCTATATTAAGCGCGCGATGATTGTCCGCGAACAACACCAATTTGTTATTCACGACCCAGGAACTGTCAAGCATGACGGTTCCCTTAACGACATAAGGAGTGCCAACTTTTTCACTATCTTCTCCCTTGCTACAAGACCATAAGCCGCAAAGGGATGTTATGAGTAGGAAAAATGACAATATAAATCGATTCATAGGATATCCGTTAGAGATTATTCGGGCGCAAAGGTAGTAAAAAAGCGTTGTAGAACAAAATATTAGTTCCTATTTTCGCTAAATTATACGCTCATTTCGATTTTTTTTCGTATCTTTGCGCAGTTTTTCAAAAGAATAGAGAAAATAGAAACAGGATAAAGCCATTTTCTGGCATAAATAATAAAGGATAAAAGATGGTAAGCGTAGACGGATTGACCGTAGAGTTTGGAGGCACCACCCTCTTTAAGGATGTATCATTTGTGATCAATGAACGTGACCGTATTGCCCTGATGGGAAAGAACGGAGCGGGCAAAAGTACCCTGCTAAAGATACTGGCAGGAGTCAGAACCGCCACCCGTGGCAGCGTATCAGCTCCCAAGGACTGCACCATCTGCTACTTGCCTCAGCACCTGATGACCGAAGACGGTCGCACCGTTTTTGAGGAGGCCAGCCAGGCTTTCTCGCACCTGCATGAGATGGAGGCGCAGATCGATGCACTCAATAACGAACTCGCCACCCGTACCGACTACGAGAGTGAGGACTATATGGCATTGATCGAGAAGGTCACCGCCATGAGCGAGAAGTTCTATGCCATCGACATGACCCATTTCGAGGAGGATGTAGAGAAGGCGTTGCTCGGCCTCGGCTTCAAGCGCTCTGACTTCAACCGACAGACTTCTGAGTTCAGCGGTGGCTGGCGTATGCGTATCGAGCTGGCCAAGCTGCTGCTCCAAAGTCCGGACGTTTTGTTGCTCGACGAGCCAACCAACCACCTCGATATCGAATCTATCGGTTGGCTCGAGGACTTTATCACGAACTCTCCGATGGCCGTAGTCCTCATCTCTCACGACCGCAAGTTTGTCGACACCATCACCACCCGTACCATCGAAGTAACTCTGGGACGCATCTACGATTATAAGGCCAAGTACAGCCACTACCTCGAGTTGCGCAAGGAGCGCCGCGAGCAGCAGCAGAAGCAATATGAGGACCAGCAGAAGCAGATAGCTGAAGCCAAGGAATTCATCGAACGTTTCAAGGGAACTTACTCAAAGACCTTTCAGGTACAGAGCAAGGTCAAGTGGCTCGAGAAACTGGAGATCGTCGAGGTCGACGAGGAAGACACCTCGGCACTTCGCCTCAAGTTCCCACCATCACCGCGCAGTGGCAACTATCCAGTCATTGCAGACAGCATGGGAGCTGGATATACATCTCCGTTGAAAGAGGAGGACTGCATTTTCCACAATGCCACTTTCATGATTGAGCGCGGACAGAAGATTGCTTTCGTCGGCAAGAACGGAGAGGGTAAGTCTACCATGGTCAAGGCTATCATGAATGAGATCGGTCACACCGGCGAACTCACCGTCGGCCACAACGTGCAGATCGGATATTTCGCTCAGAACTCCGCTTCATTACTCGATGAGGAAGCTACCGTCTACCAGACCATCGACGACATTGCCGTAGGAGAGATTCGTAAAAAGATTTCTGATCTGCTCGGTGCTTTCATGTTCGGTGGCGAGGACACTCAGAAGAAAGTCAAAGTTCTCTCCGGTGGTGAGCGCGTACGTCTCTGTATGGTCAAGCTCCTGCTCGAGCCAGTCAACCTCCTGATCCTTGACGAGCCGACAAATCATCTCGACATAAAGACCAAGGACATTCTCAAGCAGGCCTTGAAAGATTATGATGGCACACTCATCGTTGTCAGTCACGACCGAGACTTCCTCGACGGACTGGTCGAGAAAGTCTATGAATTTGGCGAAGGAAAAGTACGAGAGCATCTCTGCGGAATCTATGAGTTCCTCGAGAAGAAGAAACTGGAGAACCTACAGGAGCTGGAAAGAAATAAGAACTGATTACTTTAAGTGCTGGGTGAAGAAATCCAGCACTTCTTTTTGTTGCTGCTTGTTGAAGAAGTGTTTCTCGTCCCAGATTTTTGTCACGAGATGATCATTGGCCTTCTGTCCATTCCAGACCTTTTGCATAGACTGATATGCCTTCTCGACACCCTCAACAGGAAACAGTTTATCACGCGTACCATTAAAAAATAAGGTAGGTTTAGGGCAAGCAATAGCAGCCACATCGGCATAGTCAAGATAGTTTCTCAAACCAGGAATCAGCATCGAGTAAGCCGAACCTCCACGGTTCTGGTTATTGGTCAGAGTCATCAGATGCTCTGTGTCATTCATCCAACAGATATTGGCACTGGCAGAGATGACATCAGTAAGTGCAGCCAGCATCCAGGAACGATAACCTCCCATCGAATGACCACAACAGCCGACGCGCTTAGCATCGACAAAAGGCAACGAAGCCAGGAACTCAGCAGAGCGGATATCCTCAACGTTAATGATAGCACCCCAACTGGTTCCCATCTGCAGGAAGTTAGAAGCTAAAGCCTGCTGCGCATCATAATCGACACCCTCCTTACGGCCTCTTTCTCCCCAGAAGAGTGCATCGATGGCCAACACGACAAAACCCTGACTGGCCAGATAATCGCCATAGAACACTCCATCATAATTCTTCTCTGCCCACGATAGCGCATCTTCCAAGGTCGCAGAAGACACCTTGAACGGACGTACCATCTTCTCCTTACCAATACTGAAATGAGCGCCATGATCATGTAAAGCCACGATGGCAGGATAAGTGAGGTGTGAAGAATTTGGAGTGAGAAGTAAATTGTCCGACGGCTTACCTGGAACCAGAAGATATGCAGGTATGCGTGTCCACTCAGAGATATTAAACTCAATCTTATAAGCCGTATATCCCTCTCTCTGCTCCGCATCAACCACCTTCATATCATAGTTCTTTGGCGCAGGAGGAAGGTTCCCCATCAAGTCAAAAACAGTCTGACGTGCCTTTGCACGCCAGACATTAAACTTGCGGATACCCGCATTCTGCCAAGCCATCGGGTAAGTGAGCTGCGATCTCAGTTGCTCGTAGTAAGCTGGCATTGATTTCAGCACCTCATATCTTACCGTATCGTTGCAGGACAACGGATCTCCCAAAGTCGCACCTGCGCCACGGTCTCCGGTTAGGATAACTGGCAATTTATCGGCTTTCTCGCGTATATATTTATAAGGTATAGCGATCTGGCCTTGGCTCGATGGCTCAAACTTCTCATTGACCTTGTTACTCTTATCCCACACCCAGGCGGTAGCATCTTTCTGAGCAAAGATACGTGTGACTTCCTTCTCGAAATAGTTACCTTCGATGAGCAGAGAAGAGTTCTTACGTGCATTGATGCAAGGCGTCAGATTACCCTTACAGTTATAGTAGTTATTCAAGAGATGCACAGTACCAAAACGTACCATAGGCATACGGGCGCGGCAACCCTGTCCCCAGACATTATAAGCATAAGTCACATGCAGTAGGTTGTCGTCCATCTTGGAGTTGTCGCTATGGCCCACCAGATTGGTGTTCTGATGGATAAAAGCGCGCTCGGTATAACTGAACGTACACCATGATACTGTGATGAAGTCCGAACCTTGCGTGATATCCAAGTTACCATCCATACCATCCGTCAGGTCACAGTGGTCAATCCAGACATGCTTGCAGGCAATGACCGAAAGGACATCATTACCACTCACGTCAATGGAACCAGGTCCTGCCAACTTCAGGTTGCGGATAATGAAGTTCTCACAATGGCTGAACTTAAAGATGCCAGATTCTCGATAGTCCTCATTGCCCCATGCCTTATAAATCGTACTACGGCAAAGGAACTCACACTCCTCAGAGATCTTGATTGCCTCATCGCCGACCTGCAATGTTCCTCCAGTACCTGACGAAGTAGAAGCCTCAAGCGTACCAGCATCAACCAACATCTGATGAATCTCTGGAGTGATGTAGAACTGTGTGCAGATACGAGCTCCGTTGATACCGACAATCGTCTTATTCTGCAAATTGGAGAGGGTAATGGATGAAGAAATGACAAAATCACCCTTTGAGCCATCCAGAATCACCACATCATACTTTTTGACAGCATTGGTAATCTCCTTGCGCATGTCATCGCCTGTCGTGGTCAAGGTAATACGCTTGCCTTCACCTCCACCGGTCAGCATATAGTCATCACCCGATGTAGCAGAGCTACTGCAAGCCCATCCGAAAGGTCGTCCATCCTGCTGTGCACTGGCCACAGACGCGCAACAAAGACAGAAAAGTGCCAAAGCACAAAAGCGAGAAAGAATAGTTAAGAATCTCATAAGGGGTTTATGCTATAAATACCTTAAAAAAGAGGGCAAGTCTTTTAGAACTTGCCCTCTTTGAATAAAGCATAGTCTCAATTAGAAATTACCAAGGCCTTCGAAGATGACATCTTCGTTGGTTACAAGATACTCTGCATTGTACTTAGGATCAAGGCTCTTGCTGGTGCCAGTAGCATCAACTACTGCATTAGCAACATCACAAGCTACGAAATTAGGAGCATTGAAGTAGTTGTTGTTAGCAACAGACTCAATCTGAGTAGTCTTCTGGTTGGTGTAGTATGCCTCTGTATTCGAAACCACGTTCTTGGTGAAGGTGATTGGGAATGTCTCACCCAGACGAATGTAGAGGATACGCTTCTCCTTATTAGAAACCTTCTCAAAGTTGTTGTTAGAGATAGTGATTGTACCTGCAGCAACGACCTTATTACCATTAGCATCCATACGGAAGAGATCACGCTTACCTTCAGCAGCAACATTTACGATAGAGTTGTTGGTGAATGTGAATACTGCAGCAGCACCATTACGGAAGTCGAAGCCATCACCACCGCTACACTCAATGTCATGGATGTAGTTATGATTAATATCAACAGTACCGATAGCTGTCTTGGTATTTACATAGAGAACACCCTTCTTGAAGTTCTTGATCTCACTGCCAGAGATTGCGATGTGATCAATCTCTCCATCCTCAGCAGTCAGGATTGCCTGATCAGCATGTCCATTACCATCGAGGATAACGTTCAGGAGATCGAGAGAAGCGCCATTGTTGAGCTTAATGTTGAAGCCTTTCAATACTGGCTTATCAGTTGACTTAGCAGCCTTGATGCTGACGCTAGCAGGGAAGGTAAGGTTGGTAACCTCTGCGTTCTCATAAGTACCAGGCATGAGAGCGAATACATCGCCAGCCTGAGCGCTCTTGAGCATGGTTGCCCAATCATCATCAACAGTTACCTTGATTGCACCTGCAAGGTCGAGCTCAGTGGTCAGGTTGATAGAACCACGAGTCTTGCCATTGCGCTTGAGGACAAAGGTATAGGTTGTCTCACCCTGAAGGTCAGTTACGGTAGCAGCACCTTCTGCACATTCACCAGAGGTTACAGCCTGTGACTTGACCTTTGTGCCTGACTGATCAAGAACGTCAATTGACTCAACGGTCTCACCAGCAGACCAACGCAGGGTAACAGTTGTAGCCTGAAGGTCACCATCCTGCAATGGAAGATAGATATTCTCGGTATCAGTAGTGAACTTAGCAGAAGGAGACCACTTACTTTCTGCGATTCCGTCAGCAGCAGCCTTAATACGTACGAAATACTCAGTTTCGCCATCCAAACCAGAGATGAGGCAAGGAGAAGCAACGGCTGTAACTGAACGTTCGATTGAAGAGAAAGCCTCATCAGTTGCCAATTCAACAGTGTACTGATCAACCTTTGCATTACGTGTCGACCATGATACCTCCACCGAAGTACGGTTTCTTACACGTGTTCCAATTTCTGTTGGAGAGAACAAGCGATCGTACTTAACCGATGAGATGATATCGTCTGGGTCTGAGCATGAGGCAGCACCCAGAACGAGTGCGCCCATGCAAAGATACATAGATATTTTGTTAATATACTTATTCATATTATTTGTATGTTACCAGATTAATAACCGTAGTTGTTCCACAAATGGTTGTTACTTGTATTGATGAACTCGTCCATGATTGGCCAGAACTGCTTAGTATCTGGGTCATTGACATAAAGTGCATCGATATACTTGGTATCAAGCTTCATAAAGTTCTTGTCCTCTGTAAAGCCTTCAAGCTTGAGAGCCTCTGCCTCCTCGTCTGAGATTAAACCATGACCGAAACCCTTGATGATGATATTCTCTCCTTCATTCTTCCAATATACAGAAGTAGGAACATCTGCATACTTGCCAGTTCGGTTAGCCAAATCGGTCATATCCTTCTTGGTTTGAGCAAGAGCAGACCCAAGACGATTCCAGCGGATGAGGTCCATCTTGCGGAGACGCTCGCCAGCAAACTCAAACTTACGCTGATTTACAATCTCCTCGAAGAAAGCCTCCTTGCTTGCCATAGCAGCCTCAAGAATAGCCTTTGCCTTCTTCTCTGGATATGCTCGCTCAAGAATCATATAAAGATAATCACCAGCCTGTCCTGTAGGACCACTGAGTTCATTGATAGCCTCAGCTGCCATGAGAAGGATATCCGCATAGCGCATTGAAAGGAAGTTAATTCCATCATCGTTGGAAGAAGTTACAACACGATTCATCCACTCATAGCGGAGCTTGCCAAAATAATGGGTATAGATGCGAGACTTACCAGTAATAGACTGAACGCCATTGAGCCAGCTATAAGGAACAACAGTAACATCACGACGTACATCCTCTTCGTCAAAATCGAAGTAGAGTGTAGGAACTGGACCGCTATAACCACCCTGAGCCTGATTGGTGTACTTATCAGTATTCTCATGCTTTACACCCCAAGTATAGAGCTCACGACCACGACCATCAGAGAAAGGAATCTCAAAGATGTTCTCCTTACCAGCAGTTACATCATCATGGCAAAGAGCCTTGAATGGTGCATCAAATGACTGAAGCTTGTTTTTACTTGTATCTTCATTTTTATCATCTTTTTTTGCTGGACTAGGGAAAATGCCGCTATTGATGACTGCCACACATTCATCCATTGCGATCTTGTACATCTTCTCGCGACTAAGATCAGGATCGCTAGAGAGACGTACAGAAGAACCAGCCTTGTCGTCAAGCGAGTTAGGGCGCTGGCTGTAACCTCCTGCATAGAGGGCAAGACGGGCACGAAGACCCTTAACGAAAGCTCTACTTACACGTTCAGTAGTCTTAGTAATATCGCTTTCGTTTGGCCAGTAACAGAGGGTGTCTGCTTCTGCAAGATCAGACAGGAGTTGCTTGTAAATCACGTCACGATCAGACTTCTGAACATATACCGTCTCTGATGAGTTTGGCTCAAAACGAGCAGGGACATCGCCCCATGCCTTGACGAGATCCTGATAGATCATAGCACGGAGAGTAAGAGTCTCACCCAGTAGCTGTGCCATTCTACGATCATTATTGACGTTGCCATAAGCTCGAAGACCTCGTATGATCATGTTGGCTCGCTCGATACCCTCATAGAACTTAGCCCATGCATTGTTGGCAGTATTCATCTGAGCATTGTTGCTGGTTGGGTTGTAGGAAGAAAGGTCGTACTTGTTGCCGTCAGGGATCTTGGTAGCATCACCACCATTCTGCCATTCGCAGTCGGTATTCAGTCCGTAGTATGGAGAGAAACGGCCACGATAAGAGTTGGTCTCACCAAAAGACTGGTGAATGCCGCGTACAGCCGATTCTGCAAGCGTGTACTGCGAGAAGATTGTTGCTTCGTCCATTGAGCTCTGGGTAGGAGCCTCAAGAACATCTTCGCAAGAAGCCATCATGCCACCTGCGAGTGTGAACATCAAAATATATTTATTGAATTTCATTGTAATCGCAAGTTTTAGAAGTTGAGATTAATACCAAATACGAACTGACGGCTCTTTGGATATGCTGAATAGTCAACATTAGGAGTCAAAGGAGTTGCAGTACGAGTCGAAACTTCTGGGTCAAGACCTGAATAGCTTGTGAAGCAAAGGAGGTTATGACCGGTAAAGTAGATACGAGCATTGCTGATATGAGCCTTTGCGAGAATGTTCTTTGGCAATGTATAACCCAAGGTGATGGTGCTAAGACGGAGATAAGAAGCATCCTCAACATAGTGGTCAGTGATCACATAGCGACCAGTCAAAGGAGACCACATTGTGGTGTTAGCATTCATCTGAGCAAGCTCATTAGCATCGTTAGAGATGGTACCATCTGCACGAAGGTTGGTCCAGCGCTTACCCATAGACATATCGTCAACCATACTATAGTAACGATACTTAGAAGTCTGGGTGAACATTACCTTATCTGCGTTATAAACATCATTGCCTACACTATAAGTAAAGTTGGCAGCGAAGTCGAAGTCATAAACCTTGGCACTGACATTGAAACCACCTATGAACTTAGGATTGGTGTTACCAATGATAGAGTTGTCTTCATCGTTGATAGCGCCATCGCCATTGATATCAGCAATCTTCATAGAACCAGGGCGAACTGTGGTACCAAGAACGGTTGTTGCATCAGGTACACCTTCCTTGAGAATCCACTTCTTAGCCGACGCGTCATAGCCAGTAAAGTCGCTTACCTCATAACGGCCAGCAGCGGTATAGCCACGGATCTCGCCGACCTGACCACCCTTAGCTACCCAGAAGTCATTGTTGATATCGGTAGAAGCCCAACCAGAAGAAGCTCCGAAGTCCTCCATGCTACCAAGGTCAGAGATCTTACCACGGTTCATAGAGATGTTTGCACCGATGGTGAGGTCGTAGTGCTTTGAGCGAATAGGGTTCCAGTTGATAGAGAACTCAAGACCCTTGTTCTCTGTCTCACCCATGTTGCGGTACTGAGTATCGTAACCGGTACCAGATACAGGGAAGTTGATGAGGAGGTCCTTGGTGTTATTCAAGTATGCATCGAAGGTACCGTTGATCTTACCGTTAAGGAAACTATAATCGATACCGATGTTACGAGTAATGGTAGTTTCCCACTTGAGATCAGGGTTAGACATAACCTTCGAAGGAGCCCAGTAGCTCGAAACGCCGTTGATCCAGGTAGAGCTGCTTGGAGCATACGACTGAACAATCTGACCCTCAGGAATACCGTTGTTACCAGCCGTACCATAAGAGAGACGTACCTTCAAGTCATCGAGCCAAGACTTAGTGCTCTCCATGAATGCCTCGTCAGAGAGACGCCATGCAAGAGCAGCTGATGGGAAGAAACCCCACTTGTTACCCTCAGAGAACTTAGAGCTACCATCGGCACGAACGGTTGCGCTCAAGAGATAACGACCCTTGAAGTTATAGTTCAAACGACCGAAGAATGAAAGGAGCTTGTCGTCTGGGTTGTAGAAGTTGTTGATAGAGCTTGCGGTACCGAGTGCTGAAAGCTTCCAAGCCTCCTCAGCAGTAAATGAAGTAGGAAGACCCATGACGGTGTTGGTCATGTTCTTGCTCTTGGTGCTCAAGTACTCCTGACCAAGGAGGATGTTTAGAGTGTGATCCTTTGGAAGGATCTTGCCGAAGTCATAGTTGATGGTGTTGGTGTTACGAAGCTTCTCGCGGGTACCACGTCTGAGGATGGTGCCAGGAGAAGGCTCACCTGCGTAACCGTTGTTCTTGATCCAGTAAGTGGTCATACCGTAGAAACGGTCGTTCTCGCTGCTATAGTCATCATAGCCGAACTCTGACTTGAAACGGAGGTTCTTGATAATCTCCCAGGTCAGTGCACCATTGATGTTGAGCTGCTTCTTGAGCTGACGCTGATCGTTGTCACGAGTAACATCAAGAGGGTTATACATGTTGAATTCTGGATCGGTATCCATAGCATCAGCATCGGTGAGGCCATTGACAGGGATGATTGGATAGATGGTAGCATACTTCATACGAGACTCGGAAGTAGAACCAGCATCGTTTATAGCGTTGGCACCTGAGCCACGAACCTTGGTCTTGCTGTAACGAGCGGTAAGGTCGAGGGTAACAGACTTGTTGAGCTTGCTCTGGAGCTTGAGGTTGAAGTTATCACGCTTGTAGTTTGAACCGAGCATGATAGCCTTATCATCCATCATAGAGTAAGAGAAGGTATACTTGATCTTCTCAGAACCACCGTTGATAGAAATGTTGTGGTTGAAAGCATTGCCAGTACGACCGAAAGTCTGATCCTGCCAGTCAATGGTCTCCACATTATTATAAAGATCAATATCCTCCCAGTTACCGAAGAACTTAGTATAAGCTGAAGGATTAGCATCACCATTGCCACGGAGAGCAGCATGCTCGTATGTCCAGTGAGCATAGTCAGAAGCTCCAAGTACATCGTACTTCTTAGCTACGTTCTTGATAGAAATGTAAGCGTTATATGCCACGTTGATCTTACCCTCCTTACCGCTCTTAGTAGTTACGAGGATTACACCGTTAGCACCACGGCTACCGTAGATAGCGGTAGAAGATGCATCCTTCAAAATGGTAATATCCTCGATATCGCTTGAAGGGATATCGTTGATGTTATCTACAGGGAAACCATCGACGATGTAGAGAGGCTCGTTCGACTGGGTGATAGAGCCACCACCACGGACGCGGATCGAAACGCTTGCATCAGGAGAACCCTCGCTAGCGGTAATCTGTACACCGGCCATCTTACCCTGGAGAGCCTCTGCTGCATTAGCAACAGGGACAGCCTGCAGTTTCTCTGAACTTACGGTTGATACAGAACCGGTGAGGTCCTTCTTCTTCATTGTACCGTAACCGATGACTACGACGTCCTCAAGCATCTGGCTATCCTCAGCCATCTTGACGTTGATCGTGGTCTGATCACCGATCTTGATCTCCTGGGAATTCATACCTACAAATGAGAACACCAGGATGTCATTTGCAGAGGCGCCGGTGATGGTATAGTTACCATCGATGTCGGTGATCGTACCATTAGTGGTACCCTTCACAGACACATTCACGCCGATCATAGGCTCGTCAAGGTCGTCGATGACGGTACCTGTGACGGTTTTAGTCTGGGCAAAAGCCATAGCTCCACTGATGACGATAGTCACCAACAGAGTCGCCAATTTGCCAAGCCAGTTCATTTTGCATGCACTGCTTTTCATGTCATAAGTGTTTTAATTATTATTATTGATTGTTTTTGACAGTGTGGGCGTCGTTTTAGACAATTTCAGTATAAGATTTGCTATTTTGACGCTGCAATTTTAGTTATTTTATTTAACACTGCCAAATTTTTTGCCACTAATTTGCTTATTTTACCTCATTTTTTATAGAAAACCACTCTTTTGTCAATAAATTATAGATTTTCAATACTTTTTTTAGCACATTTTTCCTCTCATTTCGTTCATTACGCAACATGCGCAATATATTTCGCACCCTAATTTTTTACGATTATAGAAAAAACAAGTATCAAAATTTGTAAGATTCACCAGAAACTCGTATTTTTGCACATGCATTTAATCCATAAATAACTCCTTACACGCCTTTCTATATTAACTCATGCAAAAATATCTTTTATCACTAATAACCTTTCTGACGCTTCTTCTGACTGCTTGTGACCAGAGGAATGCCGAAACCTCCTATCGCATCGGTGTCTCTCAATGTAGTGATGATGCCTGGCGTACCAAGCTCAATGAGGAGATGCAGCGTGAGTTGCTCTTCCATCCTGAAATCTCTCTGGAAGTACGCTCGGCCGATGACGACAATGAGCGACAGGCCGCAGATATCGACTACTTTATCAACCAGCACGTTGACCTGCTCATCGTCTCTCCTAACGAAGCTGCCAAGCTCACTCCCGCTGTCTCAAAAGCCTTCGATGCGGGTATTCCTGTCATTGTGGCCGACCGTAAGGTGACCGGCGAGAAGTACACCGCCTTCATCGGAGGCGACAACCGTGCCGTGGGCGAACTCATGGCTCAATACCTCATGATGATGATGCCAGAAGGTGGTAAAGTGATGGAGATCCTGGGCCTGCCGGGGTCTACTCCTGCTGAGCTGCGACATGAAGGATTCATCGAAACCTTAGGCGAGAAAGCCAGTCAGTATGAGATCTATCAGGGCGTAGGCAACTTCTTCAAGGAGCAAGGCGAGGCGGTGACCGACAGCATCCTGACGTTGCATCCTGACATACAGATCATCCTAGCACAGAACGACCAGATGGCCATCGGAGCACACAACGCTTCCAGCCGTCTGCAGCCAGGCAACGACATCATCATCTTCGGTGTAGATGGACTGACTGGCACCGGCAATGGCGTAGAGGCCATCATCAAGGGTGAGATAGAAGCCTCAGCCGTCTATGCCACAGGTGGCGACATCATCATACAGACCGCCGTCCAGATCCTCAATGGAGAACCTTTCGAGCGAAATACCTCGTTGAAGACCTACATGGTCGACCCGCTCAATGCTCCGCTGATGAACAATATCTATCAGGAGGTATTGCGAGAAGTAGACACCGTGCAGATGCTCAAAGGACGTGTCGACTACTTCTGGCAGCAGCACAATCTGGAGCAGACACTCCTCGGCGGCTTGCTGGTCTTTGTCGGCTTCATCGTCATCTTCATCATCGTCCTATATCGTCAGTATTATATCAAACAAAGACTCAACGAGAGCCTTGCACGTCAGCAGGAAACACTCAAACAACAGCGTGATCAGCTACAGGAGCAGAACAAGCAGCTGAAGGTACTGACCAACCAGGTAGAGGAGGCCACCAAGGCCAAGCTGATGTTCTTCACCAACGTATCTCACGACTTCCGCACCCCACTGACGCTCATCTCTGCACCTATTGAGAAGCTGCAGAGTGCCACGAACCTGACGGCCGAACAGAGTCAGTTTGTACAATTAGCTCAGAAGAATGTGCAGGTATTGTTGCGTCTCGTCAACCAGATTCTCGACTTCCGAAAATATGAAAGCGGCAAGCTCGAACTGAACCTTGAGGCCGTCGACCTGGCCGACTCCGTGACTGGCTGGTATCATTCGTTCGAGGGTCTTGCCTTCAAGAAACATATCCATCTTAACTTGCAAATCAAGGACCAAGATACAGTCTCTCCAGCCACCAGCACTTCCTATCTCACCATGGGCGACTTGCCGAAGCTGGAACGTATCTTCTTCAACCTCATGGGCAACGCCTTCAAGTTCACCCCTGAAAATGGTCGCAT
The DNA here is from genome assembly GCA_045600445.1 of Bacteroidales bacterium. Lineage (GTDB taxonomy): Bacteria > Bacteroidota > Bacteroidia > Bacteroidales > UBA3663 > Liminaster. The sequence continues at coordinate 16,221 of JAZRXZ010000166.1, forward strand.
CGAGGTAGGCCTCTCTCGCACGCGCGATAATATTATAATGAGTATCGGCGATACCGGTCCTGGCATCAACGTGGAGCATATCCAGAAGATCTTTGAGAACTTCTACCAGATCGACTCGGCTCACCACGAAGGCTCCGGCATCGGCCTGGCCTTGGTCAAAAACTTCGTGGAGCTGCATAGTGGACAGATCAGCGTCGAGAACCGCAGCGAGAGCAAGGGTACAATCTTCACTGTCACCCTGCCAATCCGTGAGGTAACAGAGAGCCTTGAGCAGCAGGAGAAGCGTCGCGCTGTGACCCTCAACGCCCAGTTGGTTGAGATGGAACTCGCTGAAAGTACTGAACCTCAGGAACTCGCAGAGGACGATCCTAAACCAGCCGTACTGGTCATCGACGACAATACCGACATTCTGGCCCTGATGCGGACGTTGTTAAGTTCTACCTACCACGTCTTTACCGCGACCAACGGACAGGAAGGTATCCGCAAGGCCATGCGCCTCGTGCCAGATGCCATCCTTTGCGACGTGATGATGCCGGTGATGGACGGTCTGGAGACCTGCCGCCGACTCAAGTCGGAGGTCAATACCAGCCACATCCCAGTCATGATGCTCACCGCCTGCAACCTCGACGAGCAGCGAGTGCAAGGCCATCAGGAAGGTGCTGACGCCTACCTCTCTAAGCCATTCAACAATGAGGTGCTCATGGCTCAACTCGAAGCCTTGGTCAAGAACCACGACCGCGTACGTGACTACTTCTCTGACTCGACATACGCTCACACTGCCGCAGGGCGTGACGCTAATGCATCCTCTCCTTCGGCTTCAAACGAAGCTGCTACGAGCAAGGAAGTGCATCACAACACGATCTCAAGCATCGACGAAAAGTTCCTCAACAAGATGCGCTCGCTCATCGAAGCTCATCTCAGCGACTCTGAGTTCGGCGTCGAACTCCTCGGTGATGAGATCGGCATGAGCCGTGCACAGCTCTATCGCAAGTGCAAGGCGCTGACCAACTACTCCCCTGTCGAACTCATTCGCAACACCCGACTGAAGCGTGCACAGCAACTCCTTGCGCAGGGCGATGATACCATCGCACAGGTAGCCTATGCCGTCGGCTTCACCGCACCGAGCTATTTCACTAAGTGCTATAAGGAATATTTCGGAGAAAATCCAAATGAGCTGGTAAAGCGAAAAGGATAACAATAATAAGACAAATGAAACATAAAATAGAAGATTTGTTGCAACTTTCGTTGTTGCAACAAATCTTCTTTTTCTCGCAACATTCATTCCTCTTTATTTATAATAGGTTAGATATCTTTGCATCGGAAAACCCGCCGAAAAAAACAATATACATATATTTCTAACCTATTTAAAACAACACAAAACATGAAACGATTCCTATTGATCGCAGCCATGATGCTCTGCACTACCGTGCTGGCTCTGGCCCAGACAATGAAGGTGAGTGGTACTGTCATGGACAAAGGCTTAGGCGAGCCTGTCTTTGGTGCCACAGTCCTCGAAGTGGGAACCACCAACGGTACTATAACCGACCTGGATGGCAACTTCGAGCTCACCGTTCAGGAGGGCGCTACCCTTCAGTTTAGCTACATCGGCTATACTACCATTACTCTTCCTGCGCAGCCGAAGATGGAGGTAGAAATGAGCGAAGATGCAGAAATGATGGAAGAGGTAGTAGTTACCGGTTACACCACCCAGCGCAAAGCCGACCTCACAGGTTCGGTGGCAGTAGTCAGCATGGGTGAGATGAAGAAAATGAATGAGAACAACCCGATGAAGGCCATGCAGGGACGTGTGCCAGGTGTAAACATCTCGGCCGATGGTAGTCCTTCAGGTGCTGCTACCGTACGTATCCGTGGTATCGGTACTCTCAACGACAACGATCCTCTCTACATCATTGATGGTGTGCCAACCAAGGCTGGTATGCACGAGCTCAACGGTAACGATATCGAGTCTATCCAGGTATTGAAAGATGCCGCTTCAGCTTCTATCTATGGTAGCCGTGCCGCCAACGGTGTCATCATCATCACCACCAAGAAGGGTAAAGAGGGCATGCTCAAGATCGACTTCGATGCCAGCATTGCAGCTTCGCTCTATACTAATAAGGTAAAGACTCTTAACGCACGACAGTGGGGTGAGGCTTTCTGGCAGGCAAATGTCAATGATGGTCGAGATCCTAACATGAACAACCTAGGTTATCGTTTTGACTGGGCTTATGACCAGATGGGCAATCCTATGCTCAACGACGTCATGATGAACGCTTACCTTGACGACAATGCTACCGTACGTGCTGGCGATACTGACTGGTTCGACGAGGTAACTCGCACTGGTGTAGTTCAGAACTATAACGTATCAGTCAGCAATGGCTCTGAAAAGGGTACCAGCTTCTTTTCTATGGGTTACTACAAGAACCTCGGTACCATCAAGAACTCTGACTTCAGCCGTATCTCAGTACGTGCCAACAGCGACTATAAGTTCTACGATGGTAAGTTTACTCTCGGCGAAAATTTCAACCTCAACCGTACCAGTGGCGTAGATGCTCCTGGTGGTGTGTTGGAGAACTCTCTTGAGTTCAACCCTAATTTTCCTATCTATGCCGAGAATGGCGAATATGCACAGTCGCTCGGCGCTTATTCTGAGCGCGAGAATCCACTCAGTCTTCTGCACAACTCAGCAGACAACCGCTACTCACAGTGGCGTACCTTCGGTGACGTACATGTAGCACTGAACCTCTTCAAGGACTTCTCTCTCCGTTCGACCTTCGGTCTTGACTATACCCAGAAAGCACAGCGTTTCTTCACCTATCCAATCGAGAACGGTAAGGTACACCGAGATGAGAATGCTACAGAGAGCAAGCAGGAGCATTGGACCCGCTGGACCTGGAATGCCATTGCAACCTATAATTTCGAGAAGGATAAGCACCGTGCTGACGCTATGCTCGGTATGGAGGTCAACCGTCAGGACTATGAGTGGATGAGCGCTAAGCGTTACACTTATGCCATCCTCAATCCTGACTACATGTGGCCATCTGCCGGTTCTGGCCGTCAGGAGGCTATGGGTTCAGGCGATGGCTTCTCGCTCGTCTCATTCTTCGGCAAGGTCAACTACACCTATAATAATAAGTATATGGCTTCTGCAACTGTCCGTTATGATGGTTCAAGCCGCTTCGGTAAAAACAACCGCTACGGTACTTTCCCTTCGTTCTCATTCGGTTGGCGTCTCACCCAGGAGAAGTGGATGGAAAGCACCCGTTCGTTCCTTGATGATCTGAAGCTCCGCTATTCTTGGGGTGCTACTGGTAATCAGGAGATCTCTAACGTAGCTCGCTACACCCTCTTCCAGTCGGTTGTTTCAACGGGTCTCTGGGGTTCTGGTGCTGCAGGTACGTCTTATGATATTGCTGGCACCAACGGCGGTGTACCTCTGAACAATGGCTTCATCCGTGGCCAGCGTGGCAATGAGGATATCAAGTGGGAGACTACCTATCAGCACAACATCGGTGCAGACTTTGCACTCAAGGGCAATGAGATCTATGGTAGCTTTGACTGGTTCAACAAGCAGACCAAAGACATCCTCGTATCTATGGCAGGTATCGGTGCTATGGGTGAGGGTACCTCTCAGTGGGTTAATGCTGGTGAGATGAAGAATACCGGTTATGAGCTCAGCCTCGGCTATCGTCACGAAATGAAGAATGGTTTCTCTTGGGACATCAACGGCAACATCGGCTCTTATACCAATGAGATCACCAAGCTCCCACTCACCATCGCTTCAAAGGGAACCTTCGGCGGTAACGGTGTGAAGAGCGTTGTAGGTCATCCTATGGGTGCTCAGGTCGGCTATATCTATGATGGCATCTTCAAGAGCCAAGATGAGGTCAACAACCACGCGACTCAGGAAGGTGCAGGCATAGGCCGCATCCGCTATAAGGACATCAATGGCGATGGTCGTATCAACGAGGATGACCGTGACTGGATATTCGACCCAACTCCAGCATTCAACTGGGGTCTCAACATTTACCTCCAGTATAAGAACTGGGATCTAACCATGTTCTGGCAGGGTGTTGCTGGTGTCGATGTCAACTGCTTCGATGTGAAGAAGCGCACCGACTTCTGGGCTAACTCAGACATCAACGTACCTTACCTCAACAAGGGTGAGCGCGTCCTTGATGCTTGGAGCCCATCTAACACTAGCAGTAACATCCCAATGCTGACTACTGCTGATAACAACAAGGAAGGTGCTCTCTCATCTTACTATATTGAGAACGGTTCGTTCGGCAAGCTCCGCAACTTGCAGATCGGCTACAATGCTCCTAAGTCATTCAACGAGAAGCTCCACATTGATCGCGTCCGTTGCTATGTCTCAGCTCAGAACCTCTTGACCATCAAAGCCAGCTCATTCACTGGTGTTGATCCTGAGAACGTTGGATTCGGCTATCCTATCCCACTCAATTTGACTTTCGGCGTGAATGTTTCGTTCTAATTATCCAATCCAATTATTCAAATAGCAATGAAATTTATAGCTAAATATATTTTCGCTTCATTGGCTGTAGCTTCTGTTGTCACCGGCTGCTCAGACTTCCTCGACGAGCAGGTGCCACAGGGTACACTTACAGAAGATGAGGTAAAGGACCCAAAGAATGTCGATAATCTTATCGTCTCGGCATACGCAGGTTTGCTCTCTATTGAGGATATGAATGCCTCATTCTCTCTCTGGAACTATGACACCCGTTCTGATGACGCTTACGTCGGTGGTTCTGAGTTCTCTGACGGTGAGCCATTCCACCGCCTCGAGTTGGGTACTGGTATCCAGTCAACCGACTGGAATATCGGTTCTGTCTGGGCGAAGTACTATCAGTTCCTCTCACGTATTAACCTCTCGCTCGATGTGCTTGGCAGTGCTGATCAGGAAAATGAAATCATCAAGCAGCGTACCGCTGAGATGAAGTTCCTCCGCGCATACGGTCACTTCCAGCTCAAGCGCCTCTTCAAGAACATTCCATTCGTCAATGAACCAAATATGACTGAGGAGGATTATAACAACCTTCGCAATGACAAATATTCCAATGATGAGGGTTGGCAGCAGATTATCAACGACCTTGAAGCAGCTTACGAGGTGCTTCCTGAAGTACAGGCAGAGAAGGGTCGTCCTTCAAAGGTGGCTTGTGCTGCATTCCTCGCTAAAGTATATCTTTACAAGGCATATCGTCAGGACAATGCTTCTTCACACGAGGTAACTGCAATCAATGAGGCAGACCTGCAGAAGGTTGTTGATTATACAAATCCTGAGCTATATAAAAACTATAGCCTCGAGCCAGACCTCCACAATAACTTCCGTCCTGAGGAGGCTTACGAGAATGGCAAGGAATGTCTTTGGGCCATCCAGTACTCAAAGAACGATGGTACCAACTATGGTAACCTCAACTTCTCTAACCGACTCATCGTCCCATGTATCCCTAAGGTGCATGATGCTGGTTGTGACTTCTACAAGCCATCGCACAACCTCGTAAATGCTTACAAGACAACGGTTGAGGGTCTTCCAATGCTCGACAACTTTGCGGATGCAGATTATGAGGTAGGTACTTCACAGACCGTCGACCCTCGTCTTTTCGTTACCGTCGGTGTTCCTGGCACTCCTTACATGTTCAACCCGACCTACATGATGTCTGTGTCAAACACCTGGAGCCGCTCGGGTGGTCTCTACGGATACTACGTATCACTGAAGCAGAATGTTGACCCAGCATTGACCGGCACTTACCTCTTCCTCTGCGATTCACAGTGGGCATCGAGCATGAACCGTATCGTCTTCCGTTATGCAGACGTTCTTCTGATGCGTGCTGAAGCCAAAGCTCAGCAGAACAAAGCTGATGAGGCTATCCAGTTGGTCAATGAAGTTCGTGACCGTGCTATCAAAATGGCAAAATCTAGTTCCGTAGCAGGCTATGCTGCTCAGTACAATGTTCACTACGCGATCAGCAAGTACAACACTGTTCCATCAAAGGATGAGACTCTCAAGATCGTCAAGTTTGAACGACGTCTTGAGCTCGCTCTTGAGTATGAGCGTTTCTTCGACCTCGTGCGTTGGGGTGAGGCAAGTGCTGTAATCAACGCATTCTACGCAAGCGAGCGCAACTCAATGCACTTCCTCGATGATGCGAACTTCCACAAGAACCAGAACGAGTATCTGCCAGTTCCTCATGAGCAGATTGCAGCTTCAGGTGGCAACTACAAGCAGAACATCGGCAACTGGTAATCCTCAATGTCTCACAACACATAATCTGAGAAACAATGAAAACAATATATAAATATATAATGTGTGCCGCCGTTGCCATGACAGGCTTCCTGTCATCGTGCACCGAAGATATTACCGGCAGCATGGACGTTGATGGCCAGTGTCTGATCAAAGAACTGGTGCTCAACGACGGCATCGAAGCAAAGATCGATGTAACCAAAGGACTCGCAAAACTGAAGGTACCGGTTGACTTCAATGCCAAGACCGACATGGTAGTCAGCAAGCTTGTTCTCTCTGATGGCGCTCAGGCTAACTTCAATCAGGGCGATCATGTCAACTTTAATAGTGACCGTACCCTCTCCGTAACCAACGGAAGCCTTGTAATGGATTGGACCGTCAGCGTACGTAACGATGAGGCTATCCTCTACAATTTCATTCTTGAAGGAGTCAAAGGTGTTATCAATCAGGAGGAGAAGACCATCACAGTCTCTCTTTCTGGTAATGCTGGTGTTGATCTTACCAATGCATCCTTCACTGCTTCATACAGCGAAGATGCTACTTGTACCCCTGCCAGCGGTACCAGAGCCGATTTCTCTCAGCCAAAGACCATCTCTCTGAAAGACAATACCGCAGAGAACGATTATACTGTCTATGTGACTGTCGTTTCTGATCCTGTCGCTATCTTTGTGGGCAATGCTGAGAATATCGAAGCTCTCAATGATGAGGAGAAGGCTGCTGCCAAGTGGCTCACTGGCAATGTAGTTGGTTCTACCTATGCTTCTTGGTCAGATCTTGCTAACGGCAATATCTCATTGGCTAAGTGTAAAGTAATCTTCTGGCATCGTCACACCTCAGTATATGGCAACTACAATGGCTTTGAGGGTGCAGAGGCAGAGGCTATGGCTGCTCTGCCAAAGATGATCGAGTACTATAATAATGGCGGTGCATTCATCTTCGGTCGTGCCGCTGTCAACTATGCTGTTGCTCTGGGAGCTACCACTATTTGGCCTAACAACTGTTGGGGCGGTGGCGGAGGCGAAGGCGCCGACCTCATGGGTGATGATCCATGGCACTTCCCTGCTCGCATCACTGATCACCCACTGTGGCAGAACCTTAAGAGTGGCCCTGATGCCAACGCCATTTACACCGTCGATCCTGGCTATACCATCTGTAACTCTACTGCACAGTTCAATTACGAATGGGATCCATACTTTAAAGATTTGGACAAACTCGAGGAGGCATTAAACGGCCGCGCCCTCGGTGGTGGTGGTTTTGAGGTTCAGTCATGGGAGCTCAAGAATGCTAAGGGTGAGTTTGGTAAGGGTGGCATCATCTGCCTCGGTTCAGGTCTCTTCGATTGGAACTCTCCAACCCCTTATACCTCTAACCTGCATGATAACATGGGTCAGATCATCCAGAACGCCATTGATTATCTCTCCAATGAATAATTGAGCAGTTAACATTTTACAATTGACAATCGTATGAAATCAATGATATTTTCAGTAATCATGCTGTCAGCCTTAGCGCTGACAGCATGCAGCGACGATAATTTCACTGGCGATCCTGCAAAGGAAATCACAGGTTACTTCGCTGCCAAAGAGGAGGCGGGCTTCTCTACTTATTATACACCAGCCATTGGTCGTGTAGGTGATCCTATGCCATTCTTTGACAAGAAGGCCGGAGACTTCAAGATCATGTATCTCCAGGAGTATGACAACAACCGACCATACCGATTCCATCCAATTTGGGCTATTTCTACCAGCGACGGTGCTAACTACACTTCTCTCGGAGAGTGGTTGCCTACTGGTGGTACTGACCTTGAGCAGGATGCTGCACTGGGTACCGGTTGTTGCTACTACTGCGAGGCAGATGGTCTCTACTATATCTATTACACTGGTCACAACGGATCTCTCGCTAATGTCGAGGCTGTCATGAGAGCCACCTCTTCTGACCTCAAGACATGGACCAAGGATAACCTCTTTGCTCTTTATGGCAAGGATTTCGGTTATTCGGCTGTTGACTTCCGCGATCCTCAGATCTTCGAGGAGGGTGGTAAGTATCACATGATCGTGGCTACCCGTCCTCAGTGGGGCGGCGATCCTTGCTTCGCAGAGTTCGTATCATCGGATATGAAGAACTGGCAGAAGGGAGAACAGATCAAAATGATCTGGGATCGTATGCTCGAGTGTCCAGATATCTTCCAGATGGGCAACAAGTGGTACTGCGTATATAGCGAAAGCTTTAAGGCTGTTTGGAGCCGCAAGGTTAAGTATATGATGGGTGATTCTTGGGAGGATCTCAAGCGCAAGTTCAACGAAGGTCCACAGTGGCCAGAGTTCGCCCGTGAGGGTGTTCTTGATACACGAGCCTTCTACGCCGGCAAGACTGCAAGTAATGGCACAGATCGTTACATCTGGGGTTGGTGTCCTTTCCGCGAGAACGGTGATAATGCAGCTGTAGGTGCTGGTGACGAACCAAAGTGGTCTGGTGCTCTCGTTTGCCACAAGGTAGAGCAGAATCCTGATGGTACTCTTTATCTCACCGCTGTTCCTGCTATGGCTACCAAGTACAACAAGCCTACTGAGGTTAAGATTATCCAGACGGGCGACAATTATACTATGTATGACCGTCTTGGCTATCACAACCACATCTCTTTCACTGTCAAGACCTCTGGAACTTATGATAAATTCGGCATATCGTTCGCTCGTAGTACAGAGAATCCTGAAGGAGTCTCCCTCAAGTTGAACAATCCTCACTGGGATGCTAGTTGGAATGAAGATAAGAAGAACCTGACTCGCATAGAGTATTGTATAGAGGAACAAGATGACTACGAGAACGAGAATGGTGAATTGGTGTCAAGAGTTTCAAGTATATTCATCGATGGTGCTGAAGGTAACTTCTATCCACGTCCTACCGACAATACCTACAACATCGACATCTATACAGATAATAGCGTTGTTGTAATGTATGTTAATGGTACCAATTGTTTCACCTGCCGTATCTATGGTGCTGCAATGAACTGCTGGAGCATCAATACCTACGAAGGTAACATCTCTGTAGAGAATCTTGTCGTAACAGAATATTAATTTATAAATAGCAGCCGATATGGAACTTACTCCTTCAATGCTTATAGAAGAAACGTATAACTATTATGGGATAAAGGCAGACCTGTCGGCTGCTATAGATTTCGTCAATCAACATGCTTCGGTTACTCCTGGGGCTTTCTACGACTGGATGAAGAAAAATTAAAGATTATTGTTAGAAATGTCTATTTTTTCTCTCAATCAAGAAGAAAAAGTATAAATGATTCATTTCTTTCACATCTTGAACGATTTGTTTTGGAAATATTCAAAAATTCCCATTACCTTTGCAGCAGCGAAACGACAAGATTGCAATAATCTTATCACTATTTTTACACAATACACATTATAATGAAAACACCTTATTACTATCTGCTCGCTTCTGTGGCAATACTTGGTAGCGCTTGTCAGCAGAACAATGAACCCACGCTTAAAATGGATTCCTTTGGAGATACGATTGCTATCCAAATTACATCTCCTACCAAATATCTGCTGTTGCCTATTCAGGAAGACCAGCCAGAAGTCTGGGTAAAACTAAATACAGGTCATGATACAGAAGATGTCTGGATGGATGTCCGTCTGGCTCGTGAAAGCATCGACTATTATGTACCATTCGCTTTGAATGAAGGTGCCAATGCTCGTGTTGACGTGATGCATCTTCCTGCAGAGGCAGTTGCTTGGCAGAACTTCAAGCTTTCAGACACTTTCGATACTACCAATACCGAATATTATCGTCCACAATACCATTTTACACCAGATTATGGTTGGATGAACGACCCAAATGGTATGACTTACTTTAATGGTGAGTATCATCTCTTCTTCCAGTATAATCCTTATGGTTCAAAGTGGGGTAACATGCACTGGGGTCATGCTGTGAGCAAGGATATGATTCACTGGGAGCAGCTTGATCCTGCTATTGCTCGTGATAAATATGGCCAGATTTTCTCTGGTTCAAGCTACATCGCACGTTTGCCACAAGGTGCAGAGGGTATCGATCCTTTTGAGGCCGAGACACTCGTTCCAGGTAATGGTACTGAGGGTGATTTTATGGTAGCTTATTATACCAGCGAGAATAATAACCTTGAGCGCATCCTACAGGAACAGCAGTCATACGCTATTTCTACTGATGGTGGTCGTACTTATCGTAAGTATGGCGAGCCACGTCTGGCAAGCAATGGTCCTCGTGACTTCCGCGATCCTAAACTCTTCTGGAATGAACAGCGTAATGAATGGGGCATGATTGTATCTGCCGACAAGGAGATGCAGTTCTATGGTTCAAAGAATTTGCGTGACTGGAATTATCTTTCTGCTTTTGGTGATGGCTATGGCGTTCAGCCTCGTCAGTTTGAATGTCCTGATTTCTTTGCTCTTCCGATTGAGAGTGATGAACCTTCAAAGGACAACAAGATGATGAAGTCTAAGTGGGTGATGATCGTCAACGTCAATCCTGGCTGCTGGTTCGGTGGTTCGGCTTCACAATATTTTACGGGTGAATTTGACGGCACCAACTTTGTATGCGACAATCCAAAGGAAACCGTCAAGTGGCTCGATTGGGGTAAAGATCACTATGCCGCAGTTACTTTCTCATGTGAACCACAGGGCCGTATTATTGCCATCCCTTGGATGAGTAACTGGCAGTACGCTAACGATCTGCCAACTCGCCAGTATCGAAGCCAGATGGGTATGGCTCGTCAGCTCTTTGCATTCCAGGTAGGCAAAGAAGTTTATGTAGGTCAGCGTCCTGTCGAGGAGATGAAGAGTATTCTTAAACCAGCATCTATTGAGGTTTCTGCAGATACCATTAAGTTGGGTAACGAAGACGCTCCTGTTTGCATCGATCTCGATCTGAAGAATGGTTCTGCATTCACTTTGTCAAACGATAACGACGAGTGCATCTACATCGCTTGTCGTGGCGGCCGTATCCTTATGGATCGTCAGAAATCTGGTATTATTCCTACCAAGGATTTTGCTAGCGAGACCTGGAGCCCAGTTCCAGAATTGGGTATCAATAGTGGCACATGGGCACCTGTTGAAGAGCTTTGTGATAAGAAGGACTCTTATCATGTTCAGCTTTGGCTTGATCGTTGCTCTGTCGAGATGTTTGTTGAAGGAGGTAAGGCCTCTATGACCAATCTTGTCTTCCCAAAGACTCCTTATAATAAGGTTAGTGGTGAAGGTATTTCAAATGTCAAGGTAAGTAATATCGCATTATAAAATAATATCATCTTTTAATAATGAAAAAGACTAGTATAGCAGTGCTCCTGCCCGTCATGCTCTGCTTCTTCTCAATGGGCTTTGTAGACCTGGTTGGCATTGCATCCAACTATGTGCAGAAGGACCTCGGCCTTACTGACGGTGAGGCAGGCATCATGCCATCGCTCGTATTCTTCTGGTTCCTGATCTTCTCAGTGCCAACTGGCATGCTGATGAACAAGATCGGACGTAAGAAGACCGTGCTCCTCTCTATCCTCGTTACCGTAGTATCTTTGGCATTGCCTCTCTTTGGCAACAACTACGCGCTGATGCTCACCGCATTCTCGCTCCTGGGTATTGGCAACGCGCTGATGCAGACTTCGCTCAATCCACTCGTAGCTTCTATCGTTGGTGGCGACAGCCTCGCTTCTACCCTCACCTTCGGTCAGTTCGTCAAAGCTATTGCTTCGTTCCTGGCTCCATACATCGCCATGTGGGGTGCTACCGCAGTCATTCCTTCATTTGGTCTTGACTGGCGCGTGCTCTTCCCAATCTATGCTATCATAGGCATTTTGGCTATTGTTGCTTTGAGCATGACCTCTATTGAGGAGCCAAAGAGCGAAGGCAAGGCTTCTACCATCGGAGAGTGCTTTGCATTGCTCGGCAAACCATACATCCTCCTCTGCTTCCTCGGCATCATGTGCCATGTAGGTATCGACGTAGGTACCAACACCTACGCTCCAAAGATCCTCATCGAGCGTCTCGGCTGGAGCTTGGACGAGGCTGCATTTGCTACCTCACTCTACTTCATCTTCCGTACCATCGGCTGCTTCACTGGTTCTGGCATTCTGGCCAAGATCTCGAGCAAGGCTTTCCTCGGCATCTCTGCTGCCATGATCGTAGCTTCTATGATCTGCCTCTCTGTGGGTGCTTCACAGGCGCTGCTCTACATTGGTATCGCTCTGGTAGGTTACGGCAACTCTAACGTTTTCTCAATCTGCTTCAGCCAGGCGCTGTTGCACGATCCTAAGCATCAGAACGAGATCTCTGGCCTCATGATCATGGGTCTCTTCGGAGGTACTCTCTTCCCTCTCGCCATGGGCTTCATGAGCGATGCAATGGGTACCCTCGGTGCTGTGCTTGTCATGGCTCTCGGTGCAATCTATCTCTGCTGTTTAACTCTTAAAATCAAAAAATAAAAAATGAAAGATATTATCGTAGGCATGGGCGAGGCACTTTGGGATTGCCTCCCAGAAGGACGTAAGTTCGGTGGCGCACCAGCAAACTTCGCATATCATGTAGGTCAGTTCGGCTGGCACAGTGTAGTTATCTCAGCCGTCGGCAACGATGCATTGGGTGACGAGATCATGCAGATCGTACGTGGTGTGAACCTTGACAACCGTATCGCTCGCGTTTCGCAGCCAACTGGTACCGTCAAGGTAACTCTCTCTGGCGACGGTATCCCTGCATACGAGATCTGCGAGGACGTAGCTTGGGACAATATCCCTTGGAGCGACGAACTCGAGGACTTGGCCAAGAAGACCCGCGCCGTATGTTTCGGTTCACTGGCTCAGCGCTCTGCTGGCAGCCGTGACACCATCATGCGCTTCCTCGACGCTATGGACATGGATACCGAGCGTATCTACGACATTAACCTGCGTCAGCATTTCTATAGCCTCGAAGTCATCGAGGACAGCCTCCGTCGTGCTACCATCCTCAAGCTCAATGAGGAGGAGATCGTAGTCGTAGCAGATCTGCTCGGCCTCACCGGTACCGAGGAGGAGAAGTGCCGCCAGCTCCTGGCTCGCTATCCTAAGCTCAAGATGGTCATCCTGACCTATGGTGCTGTAGGTAGCTATGTCTTCTCTCCAGATGTCACCAGCTATCAGCCAACTCCAAAGGTACAGGTTGCTGATACCGTAGGTGCTGGTGACTCATTCACCGCAACTTTCGTTGCTCAGTATCTCAAGGGCAAGTCTATCCAGGATGCTCATCGCATCGCTGTGCAGGCCTCAGCTTTCGTATGCACACAGAACGGTGCTATGCCAAAGTTCCCAGAGGAGATTCTGAATGCTTGATGTTCATCAAATTCATTGTACTAAGGAATTTGAGCAATAATATGTATTTAAGATTCCTTTCTCCGTGTTTATTCTAAGGTACTGTAATGTTATTAATAGTGTAGTATAAATAATTAGGTGTTTTTTAATTAGCAAGCCTGGGGATGTGATATCTCTGGGCTTGTTCTTTTTGCTATTTCAGCAAGGTTTTCACTACCTCTTTTATTTAAAAACAGGTCCTGTGACAAGAAAAGCGCCGAAGAATGACGGTTGTTTCCAAAAATTCCTTATATTTGCCGCGTACTCTTTATGAGTGCAGCATTAGTCACATACAATCATTGTAAAATATCGGATCATGAAAACTAATCGTACAGGCATCCTCATCGCTGCCATCGCTCTTCTTTCTTCTACTACAGGTCTCTCGGTTGCCCAGCAACTCCCCGTATATCAGGACATCAACCAAGACATAGAATCTCGCATCGAGGACGCGCTGTCGCGTATGACCTTGCGCGAGAAGATCCGTATGATCCATGCACAGAGCAAGTTCTCAAGCCCGGGTGTAGCGCGACTGGGAATCCCTGAGCTATGGACCACCGACGGTCCTCATGGCATCCGTCCTGACGTGCTTTGGGACGAATGGAACCAAGCAGGTTGCACCAACGACTCCTGCACAGCCTTCCCGGCATTGACCTGTCTGGCTGCTACCTGGAATCCTGAACTGGCGCTTGCCTATGGTCAAGCTATCGGAGAGGAGGCACGTTATCGCCAGAAGTCTGTACTCCTTGGCCCGGGTGTCAATATCTGTCGCACTCCGCTCAACGGACGTTCTTTCGAGTATATGGGAGAGGATCCTTATCTCTCTGGCCAGATGGGCATCCAGTATGTACGTGGCGTGCAGCAGCAGGGCGTGGCCGTCTGTGTGAAGCATTATGCATTAAATAATAATGAGCATGAGCGCTTTGACAGCAACGCTGATTGTGACGAGCGTACACTCCGCGAGATCTATCTGCCGGCCTTCGAAGCCGTAATCAAGGAAGGTGGCGCCTGGACGCTCATGGGTGGCTATAACCTCTTCAGCGGCCAGCATGCCTGTCATAATCAGTACCTGATGAACAAGATTCTCAAGGGAGAATGGGGCTTCGATGGCGCCATCATCTCTGACTGGGGTGGCACACACAGCACCCCTGAAGCGATCTACAATGGTCTCGATCTGGAGTTCGGCACCTGGACAGACGGCATGGAGAGCGGCGTCAACAACGCTTACGACAACTATATGATGGGCAATCCTTACCAGCAGCTCATCGAGCGAGGCAAGGTCGGAACGAAGGAACTCGATGACAAGGTGCGTCGCGTGCTTCGCCTCATCTTCCGCACAGCCATGAATCCGAACCGTCCGTATGGCGCGCTCAACAGTGAGAAGCACATCGAGACAGCCATCAAGGTAGGCGCAGAGGGACTTGTCCTCCTTCGCAATGAGAAAGTAAAAGCAATGAATAATGAGACGATCCTTCCATTGAACCTCTCTGCCGTGAAGAACCTGCTCATCGTCGGCGAGAATGCCATTAAGCGCATGACGGTCGGTGGCGGTTCATCGTCGCTCAAGGCGCAGCACGAGATCTCTCCGATGGATGGTATCAAGGCCCGCCTGCAGGGCACTGGCATCAATATCGACTATGCTCGTGGCTATGTTGGTGACCTAGGCAACTCTCATCGCGGAGTAACCACCGGCCAGGATCTCTCTGATCCTCGCTCACCTGAGGAACTGACGGCCGAGGCCGTTGAGAAGGCCAAGCAGGCAGACGTAGTCATCTATATCGGAGGCCTGAACAAGGCGCATCACAATGATTGCGAGGGATTTGACCGCGAGCAGTACGGAATGCCATACGGTCAGGACGAACTCATCGAGGCGCTAGCAGCAGCCAATCCTCGCCTTGTCGTAGTCAATATCTCTGGCAATGCCGTAGCCATGCCATGGGCCAAGAAGGTGCCAGCCATCCTGCAGGACTGGTATCTCGGTTCGGAAGCAGGCACCTCGCTCGCAGCCGTTCTTGTCGGCGATGAGAATCCTTCCGGCCACCTGCCAATGACGTGGTATGCATCGCTCGAACAGTGTTCCGTCCATGCGCCCGTACTTAAGGTAGGCAAAAAGCTAGTCGCTGATCCACGTCGCTATCCTGGCATTGCCCGTACCGACACCGTCCCAAATATCTGGAACATCTACTATGACGAAGGCATCTATGTGGGTTATCGTTATATCGACAAGCAGAAGCTCACTCCTCTCTTCCCCTTCGGCCACGGCCTGAGCTACACGAGCTTCGCCATTACCAATGCCAAATTACACACCTCAGAAGGCCTGCCAACCGTCACCGTAGACGTGACCAACACCGGCAGCCGAGCAGGTGCGCAAGTCGTTCAGCTCTATGTGCAGGACGTCAAGTCCTCTGTCGATCGTCCCGTCAAGGAGCTCAAAGCCTTCCAGAAGGTGAAGCTCAACCCAGGCGAGACCCAAACTGTGACCCTTACGCTCAACGAACGCGCCTTCCAGTTCTATGACACCGAAACCCACAGCTGGAAGACCGAGCCAGGCAAGTTCAATTTCCTGCTCGGAACCTCCTCACAGGACATCGTCCAGACGCTGAGCTATGAACTTCGCTAAGAATGGATGTCTTGCATGCATAGCGTCCATTCCTGCATTAAAGAAGGGATGTCCTGCATGCAAGACATCCCTTCTTTTATCGTGGCATCCTCTACACTGTACCGTAGAAGACATGCCGAGACAAAAGCATCTCCTACACGGTACAGTGTAGAGGATGCCATGGTCGTGAAAGCTGACATCGCGTACGTAATGTCAGCTTTCACGACCATGGAACTTAACACTGCGAACGTAGTGTTAGATTAAGATTATCCGAGGATATTCTTCAGGAGATCACCAGCCGCGCCAGCCTTATCGCCAGCGAGTTTGCCGAGGACATTCTTGGCAATATCGCCCTGACTGAGATTCTTGGTAAGGAATTCCTGAAGTTCCTTAGCTGCAATCTCAAGACCCTTGCTCTTGACGAGAGCTACAGCGTCGTTGATGTTGGTGAATGACATGAGCTTCTCCTGCAAACCAGGATTTGACTGAAGGAGAGCTACGAGCTTTGTGATAATTTCAGTGTTCATAGTTGTAATTTTTTATATACTACCCAAGGAGATACTTTACTATTATTTCTCGCGCATGAAAACATCGCTATCTTGCATGCTCTTGATATTCAAGTGTATTTTCATTGTTCCTTAATTACGAACAACAAAATAACAACAAGAATAATATGAGCAAGAGGTAATCATTAGTCAAAGACATTAAATATACTTCTTGCTTTAGCTTACTTTTTCCCCAAGCCTTTCTTTCCCAACATCTTAATGCTATCGAGGTACGCCTCTTCTACAGGAGAAGGCGTATTTACTTGCCACTTGCGATATTCCGTTTCAGCTTTTTCCATTGCCTTTACATGGCTCACTTTACCTGCACCAGTGAGTAGTTGGTTACCCGAAGCAGAAAGGATGTTGTCAAGTTGTTGTATGTAGTCGGCCATATATGTGGGTATGTGCCGCAAAGCCTGCACTTCAGCAAAATCAAAGTAACCAGACACGAGATTATTGAGAATCTTTAGCTCGTCAGATGAAAGATAGTTCTTAGCTATCTGAGCATCTCTTAGCGTTGGCCAATTTCCTTTGAACGAGGTCATTCCCATGAAATCCTTCTCGGCATCAGCTCTGTCATATACGATTTCTGCAGCCGTATGACCATGAGCAGCGTAATGA
>JAZRXZ010000167.1:0-2321 GCA_045600445.1 Bacteroidales bacterium
AGCAATTCGAGATTAAACAAAATAAATTAACCAAAAAGTAAAACAAAATGCCTACTATTCAACAGTTAGTAAGAAAAGGTCGCGTAGTTTTGGAAGACAAGAGCAAGTCACCGGCCCTGGCATCATGCCCACAGCGTCGTGGCGTTTGCGTTCGTGTTTACACAACTACTCCTAAGAAGCCTAATTCTGCTATGCGTAAGGTAGCACGTGTTCGCTTGACTAACGGCAAGGAGGTTAACTCTTACATCCCAGGTGAGGGCCACAACCTTCAGGAGCACTCAATCGTCATGGTTCGTGGCGGTCGTGTAAAGGATCTCCCAGGTGTACGTTATCACATCGTTCGCGGTACCTTGGATACTGCTGGCGTTAATGGTCGTACACAGCGTCGTTCTAAGTACGGTGCTAAGCGTCCAAAGCCAGGTCAGGCTCCAGCTAAGAAGAAGTAATCCTTCTATCGCACAGAGAATTTAAGTTCAAAACCTTTTCACAAGTTGGTAAAGGCTCTTAAGGTTGAGTAATCCTGCCCGCATAACTCCAGTGATGGACCAAGCGTAATAGGCAAACGGATGAAGATTTCCCTAAAGAGAATCAGCCAAAATTAAACATTTCAAAACAAAATGAGAAAAGCAAAACCTAAGAAGAGAGTGATCCTTCCAGATCCAGTCTTCAGTGAGGTTAAGGTAACCAAGTTCGTTAACCATCTGATGTATGATGGTAAGAAGAGCATTGCGTTCACCATCTTCTACACCGCTATCGAGATCGTCAACAAGAAGTTGGCTGAGAAGGAGGGTATCGCTCCTCTCGATGTTTGGAAGAAGGCCCTCGACAACATCACCCCACAGGTAGAGGTTAAGTCACGTCGTATCGGCGGTGCTACCTTCCAGGTTCCAACTGAGATCCGCGCTGACCGCAAGGAGTCAATCTCAATGAAGAACATGATCATCTACAGCCGCAAGCGTGGTGGCAAGTCAATGGCTGACAAGCTCGCTGCTGAGATCCTTGATGCTTACAACGAGCAGGGTGGTGCATTCAAGCGTAAGGAGGATATGCACAAGATGGCAGAGGCTAACCGTGCATTCGCTCACTTCAAGTTCTAATTTTAACTTCTCACACATTTTAAATAATATAATATGGCAAACGCAAAAGACGCAGCGCTTAAGTATACTCGTAACTTCGGTATCATGGCTCACATCGATGCCGGTAAGACCACTACTTCAGAGCGTATTCTTTTCTACACCGGTAAGACCCACAAGATTGGTGAGGTTCACGACGGTGCAGCCACCATGGACTGGATGGTTCAGGAGCAGGAGCGCGGTATCACCATTACCTCAGCTGCTACTACCGCTTACTGGAACTTCCAGGGTGAGAAGTATAAGTTCAACTTGATCGATACTCCGGGCCACGTTGACTTTACTGTCGAGGTTGAGCGTTCACTCCGTATTCTTGACGGTGCTGTTGCAACCTATTGTGCAGTAGGTGGTGTTGAGCCACAGTCTGAGACCGTATGGCGCCAGGCTGAGAAGTACAACGTTCCACGTATCGCTTATGTTAATAAGATGGACCGTTCAGGTGCTAACTTCCTTGACGTAGTTGACCAGATGCACGAG
The DNA here is from genome assembly GCA_045600445.1 of Bacteroidales bacterium. Lineage (GTDB taxonomy): Bacteria > Bacteroidota > Bacteroidia > Bacteroidales > UBA3663 > Liminaster. The sequence continues at coordinate 1,608 of JAZRXZ010000167.1, forward strand.
ATGCTTGGTGCCAACTCTTTGGCTATCCAGCTCCCTATCGGTGCTGAGGAGACTTTCAAGGGCGTAATTGATCTGATTGAGATGAAGGCTATCCTCTGGCACGATGAGTCAATGGGCGCTGAGTACTCTGTTGAGGAGATCCCAGCTGACATGGTTGCTGAGTGCGAGGAGTACCGTGATAAGATCCTCGAGCAGTGTGCTAACTTCGACGAGGCTCTCATGGAGAAGTACTTCGACGATCCTTCAACCATTACCACTGAGGAGATCTATACCACTCTCCGCAAGATGACTCTTGCTCAGGAGGTATTCCCAGTACTCTGTGGTTCTTCATTCAAGAACAAGGGCGTACAGACCCTGCTCGACGCAGTAGTTCGTTACCTCCCTTCTCCAATCGATACTCCAGCTATCGAGGGTCACGATCCTCAGGATGCTGACAAGGTTGTAGTTCGTCACCCAAGCTATGACGAGCCAACTGCAGCTCTCGCATTCAAGATTGCTACCGACCCATACGTTGGCCGTCTCTGCTTCTTCCGTGTTTACTCTGGTAAGATCGAGGCTGGTTCATACGTTTACAACCCACGTTCTGACAAGCGTGAGCGTATCAGCCGCTTGTTCCAGATGCACTCTAACCACCAGAATCCTATGGAGGAAATCGGTTGTGGTGACATCGGCGCAGGTGTAGGTTTCAAGGATATCCGCACTGGTGATACCCTC
>JAZRXZ010000168.1:0-46989 GCA_045600445.1 Bacteroidales bacterium
TATAATGAAATCTTACCACGTTGATGAAAATGGCTACTACGGCCAGTTCGGCGGAGCCTACATCCCAGAGATTCTCTACAAGACCGTCGAGGATCTGAAGAAGGCTTATCTGCCAATTATTGAAAGCAAGGAATTCCAGGACGAGTACAGAGCTTTGTTGCGTGACTATGTAGGTCGTCCATCCCCTCTTTATTTCGCCAAAAGAATGAGCGAGAAGTATGGCTGTCAGCTCTACCTCAAGCGCGAGGACCTCAACCATACCGGTGCTCACAAGATCAATAATGCCATCGGCCAGATCCTCATCGCCAAGAAGATGGGTAAGACCCGTATCGTGGCAGAGACAGGTGCAGGTCAGCACGGCGTGGCTACCGCTACCGTCTGCGCTTTGATGGATATCCCTTGCCGCGTCTACATGGGTGCTACCGACGTGAAGCGTCAGCATGTCAACGTAGAGCGCATGAAGATGCTCGGCGCTGAAGTCTTCCCTGTAGAGAGCGGCAACAAAACTTTGAAGGATGCTACCAACGAGGCTATCCGCGACTGGTGCTGCCATCCAGCAGATACCTTCTATATCATCGGTTCGACAGTAGGTCCTCACCCTTATCCTGACATGGTGGCTCGTCTGCAGAGCATCATCTCAGAGGAGATCAAGTGGCAGCTCGAAGAGAAGATCGGCCGCAACTACCCAGATTATCTGATGGCTTGCGTCGGTGGTGGTTCCAATGCTGCTGGTACCATCTATCATTATCTCGATGAGGAGCGTACCAAGATTATTCTCGGTGAGGCAGGCGGCCTCGGTGTAGATACTGACATGACTGCAGCTTCTATGCAGATCGGCACCCTCGGCATCCTGCACGGCAGCCGTATCAAGCTGATGCAGACAGAGGATGGCCAGATCATCGAGCCATACTCAATCTCTGCTGGCCTCGACTATCCTGGCACTGGTCCTATTCATTGCAACCTCTACGAGACCGGTCGCGCTCAGGTGCTTCCTGCCAACGATGATGAGGCGCTCCGTGCTGCTTTCGAGCTGACACGTCTGGAGGGTATCATCCCTGCGCTTGAGAGTTCTCACGCCCTGGCGCTTCTGCCAAAGGTAAAGGATCAGTTCTCCAAGGACACCGTCGTAGTATTAACTGTATCAGGTCGTGGCGACAAGGACCTCGATACCTATCTCGCTCACAAAGATGAAATTCAGTTATAAGACAGCCTCCAAGACCATCCTCGGCGACCTCTGCACCCCGGTATCGGTCTACATGAAGGTGCGCGACGCCTATCCACAGTCGGCCTTGATGGAGTCAAGCGACTATCACGGAGGCGAGAATGCCAAGTCATTCATTGCTCTGCACCCTATTGCTTCGGTTTCCATCGAGCATGGAGTAGGAGTGTGCAAGTATCCTGACGGCTCTTGCGTCGAGCACCCTATCACCAAGGAATATGGTTCGGCACAGGTGATCAACGACTTCCTCGAGTCTTTTGAGGTAGAAGGTGAGAACAAGAACTACTGCGGCCTCTATGGCTATACTTCGTTCAACGCCGTCCGTTACTTCGAGAACATCAACGTCAAGGACGAGACACAGTCGGAGAACGATGCACCTGATCTCCTTTATATATTATATAAGGATGTAGTGGTGTTCGATCACTACAACAACCAGATGACCATCATCGAGCTCCTCGAAGAAGGAGAGGAGGACGATCTGGATCAGCTGGAGCGTGACTGCAACAGCCGCGCTTATCAGACCTACGAGTTCCATCCGGTCGGAGAGTTCTGGTCAACGCTGACCGACGACGAGCACCGTGCCAACATCCGCAAGGGCATCCAGCATTGCTTGCGTGGCGATGTCTTCCAGATCGTGTTGTCGCGTCGCTTCAAGCAGCGCTATGTGGGTGATGACTTCAAGCTCTATCGCGCCCTCCGCAGCATCAATCCATCGCCTTACCTCTTCTATTTCGACTTCGGCGGCTTCCGAATTTTCGGCTCATCGCCTGAGACACACTGCCGCATTGAAGGCAACAAGGCGTACATTGATCCGATCGCAGGTACCACCAAGCGTACGGGCAATGCAGAGCAGGATCGCAAGAATGCCATCTATCTGCAGAACGATCCGAAGGAGAATGCCGAGCACGTGATGCTGGTTGATCTGGCTCGTAACGACCTGAGTCGCAACTGCCACAACGTCAAGGTAGATTTCTACAAGGACATGCAGTTCTACAGCCACGTCATCCACCTCGTGAGCCGTGTGAGCGGAGAGCTCGACCATGGCGCTGATCCTATCAAGGCTTTCATCGACACCTTCCCAGCCGGTACGCTCTCGGGTGCTCCAAAGGTACGCGCCATGCAGTTGATCTCTGAATACGAGCCACACAACCGTGGCGCTTACGGTGGTTGCATCGGTTTCATCGGCTTCAACAAGAGCCTCAATCAGGCCATCACCATCCGCACGTTCGTCAGCCGCAACAACGAACTGTGGTTCCAGGCAGGTGGCGGCATCGTGGCAAAGAGCGATGTGGAGTATGAGTTGCAGGAAGTAAATAACAAACTTGGCGCTTTAAGGAAGGCGATTGGGATTGCAGAGACCATCTAAAAGTCCCACTCAAACAGATAATTATGAATATTGTAGTAATAGATAATTACGATTCTTTCACCTACAACCTCGTGCATCTGGTGAAAGAGCTCGGCGCGCAGGTCACCGTCTTCCGCAACGACCAGTTTGAGATGCAGGACCTCGAACCATTCGACAAGATCATGCTCTCTCCAGGCCCTGGCATCCCAAGCGAAGCAGGTAAGTTGCTCGATGTGATCAAGACCTATGCAGGCGTAAAGCCTATCCTCGGCATCTGTCTGGGCGAACAGGCCATCGGCGAAGTCTTCGGCGGCACGCTGGTTAATCTCTCTGATGTCTTCCACGGCGTGCAGACCCCTGCTCATGTCGTTGATTTCAATGTCAATGGTGTGCAGCAGAGCGATTATATCTTCCGTGGCGTCACCCGTGACATCCTCGTCGGCCGCTATCATTCCTGGGTGGTCGATGCAGCCACCTTGCCAGAGTGTCTCGAGATCACCTGCATGAGCAATGAAGGCCAAGTGATGGCACTCCGCCACAAGGAACTTGACGTCCGTGGCATCCAGTTCCATCCAGAATCGGTTTTGACTCCTGAAGGCAAGAAGCTGATCAAGAACTGGTTGATGCATATATAATAAAAAGTAGTAAAAAAGTAGTAATAGAGGAGTAAAAGGGTAGTAAAAGGGACAATACCTCTTTTTTACAAATCCCTTAGCTCCAGCCCGCTGTTACATTCGTCCCTTTTACTCCTTTTTTACTCCCCTTTTACTCCCCTTTTATTCCCCTTTAAAACCAAAAACAATGAAAGAATATCTCTTAAAACTCATCGATGGTCAGACCCTCAGCCGTGAGGAGACTCACACCATAATGCTCAATATCACCAAAGAGCAGTATAACGTACAGCAGATTGCATCCTTGCTCATGGCCATGCAGACACGTGGCGTGACCGTAGCGGAGCTCCTCGGCTTCCGCGATGGTTTGCTCGAAACAGGTAAGTACATTGACTTCGAGGACTACGACACCCTCGACATCGTAGGTACCGGTGGCGACGGCAAGAACACCTTCAACATCTCTACCTGCTCAGCCTTCGTCATTGCCGGCGCTGGCTATAAGGTCACCAAGCATGGCAACGGCGGTTCGTCATCAGTCAGTGGTGCCAGCAACGTGCTCGAAGGCCACGGTGTGAAGTTCACCGACGATCGTGACAAGCTCAAGCGCTCGCTCGATGAAGCAGGCATCTGCTACTTCCACGCTCCACTCTTTGCCTACGGCATGAAGTTCGTCGGCCCTACCCGTAAGGCCATGGCTGTTCCTACCTGCTTCAACCTCCTCGGTCCATTGGTAAACCCTTGTCATCCAAAGAACTCGCTCCACGGCACTGCCAACCAGGCGCAGCTCCGTCTCTATGTCAATATGCACCAGAAGATCGGCGATAACTACGGTGTTATCACGTCTTACGACGGCTACGACGAGATCTCCCTGACCTCTGGCTTCAAGATCTGCACCAACTACTTCGAGAAGGTCCTCACCCCAGTCGATCTCGGCTTGAAGTACGTCAAGCAGGAGGAAATCTTCGGTGGCGCAACTGCTGCTGACGCCATGAAGATCTTCGACGCAGTCCTCGAAGGAACCTCTACCGAGGCGCAGAAGAACGTCGTCATCGCCAATGCAGCATGTGGCCTCAGCGTCATGGATCAGAACCTCTCTATGACCGATTCTGTAGCGATGGCTCGCGAGTCACTGGAGAGCGGTAAGGCCTTGGCAACCTTCAAGAAGTTCGTAGAGCTCAACTCCTAACTCCTCACTCCTAACTCCTCACTAGAATGAAGGATATCCTAGAAGAAATCGTTGCCAACAAGCGCGTTGAGGTTGCCATCGCTCTGCAAACTGTGAGCCTGGAGTATCTCAAAGAGCTTACTGCGCAGAAAATCAAAGCTGACGGCCAGCTCAAACTCCGCTCGATGAAGTCCTCGCTGGCCAACAGCGAGAGCGGCATCATCGCCGAGTTCAAGCGCAAGTCGCCAAGCAAAGGCTGGATCCATGCCGACGCCAAGCCTGAAGACGTCGTCCCAATCTACGCCAAGGGCGGTGCCTCGGCCCTGAGCATCCTCACCGACGAGAAATACTTCGGTGGTCAGCTCGAGTTCGTCCGTCAGATGCGTCCTCTGGTAGGAGAGACCCCGATCCTCCGCAAGGAGTTCATCATCGATCCTTACCAGCTCTTCGAGGCGCGACTCTATGGCGCAGACGCTGTCCTGCTCATCGCAGCAGATCTCGAACCAGCACTCTACGCCCAGCTTGGCCAGCAGGCGCATGACCTGGGTCTCGAGGTTTTGCTCGAAGTACATGATCCGTCGGAACTCTCTTACCTCCAGAGCTTCGTGCCAGATATGCTCGGTGTCAACAACCGCTCGCTCGGCACCTTCCATACCGACGTGCAGCACTCGTTCGACATTGCCGCAGCCATGCAGCAAGCCGTTGCAGACCTCCAGTTGTCCGATGACGAAAAGCCTGTATTGATCTCCGAATCAGGTATTTCGAACCCAGAAGTCGTCAAATCCTTGCGCAAGGTCGGCTTCCGCGGCTTCCTCATCGGTGAATGCTTCATGAAAGAAGCCAATCCGGGAGAAGCGTTGACACATTTTATTGAGCAGGTAACTCAATAAAACTGCATTTTCCCCGTTATATTCAAATAGACGTCTATACTTATAATATCGATATTAAACCATAAAATTTTCCACCATGTTAGTTAAAGTCTGCGGTATGCGCGATGCCGAGAATATTCGCGAGGTTGAAGCCCTTGGCGTAGAGATGATAGGCCTGATTTTCTGGCCAGGATCGAAGCGCTATGTATCTGAGAAGCCTGCTTATCTGCCTGAGAAGGCTCGCCGTGTAGGTGTGTTTGTCAATGCAGAAACAGAAGAAGTTGTCGAGAAGGTCAAGGAGTATGGCCTTAGCTACATCCAGCTTCACGGTGATGAGGACTTGGCTTATGTCACTGCACTTCATAAGATCCTCGTCGAGCAGAAAGTCCGCACTCCTCGTATCGTCCGCGCCATCAGCGTCAGCTCTCGCAGCTCTGTGCTCAAGGCAATGATGTGGGACGGTTACGTTGACGGCATCCTCTTTGAGACCCCAACTAACGGCTATGGTGGTTCAGGTGAATCATTTGACTGGAGCCTTCTGAGCAGCTATCGCGGTCGCACACCATTCTTCCTGACTGGTGGCATCGGCCCTGGCTCTCTCGAAGCTCTCAAAGAATTTGAGCACCCTATGTGGCTCGGCGTTGACCTCAACAGCCGTTTCGAAAGCGAGCCAGGTGTCAAGGATGTAGCATTGCTCAAGCCTTTCATCGCCGAGCTTCGCGAAGCCATCCTGAAGGGTGACAATAAAGTATACGCATTATAATGAATAGAATCAATCAACTTTTCGCCAGCAAGCCAGAAAACCTGCTGAGCCTCTATTTCTGTGCCGGCGCTCCTACACTCGATGGGACAGCCGACGTCATCCGCGCCATGCAGCAGAAGGGTATTGCCATGGTCGAGATCGGTGTCCCATTCAGTGATCCTATGGCCGATGGTCCTGTCATTCAGGAAGCTGCCACTCAGGCTTTGCGCAATGGCATGTCGCTCCGTCTCCTCTTTGAGCAGCTCAAGGATATTCGCAAGGACGTCACCATCCCGCTTATCCTCATGGGTTATATGAACCCTGTGATGCAGTTCGGCTTCGAGCGTTTCTGCCAGAAGTGCGTCGAGGTAGGTATCGACGGCATGATCCTCCCAGACCTCCCATTCAAGGATTATATGGAGGACTTCAAGCCAATCGCCGACAAGTACGACCTGCGCATCATCATGCTCATCACCCCTGAGACCAGCGAGGAGCGTATCCGCTTCATCGATGACAATACCGATGGCTTCATCTACATGGTGTCATCAGCCGCCATCACCGGTGCGCAGAAGGAGTTCAACGAGGCCAAGCAGGCTTACTTCAACAAGGTTCACGCCATGAACCTCAAGCACCCTACCATGATCGGTTTCGGCATCAGCAACAAGCAGACTCTCCAGTCGGCTCAGGCCAATGCCAACGGTGCCATCATCGGCTCGAAGTTCGTCCAGCTGCTTGCTGAGGCCAACGGAGATGCTCCGAAGGCGCTCGAAGAGTTGTACGCTGCACTCGAAAAGTAAAAGATTGCTTCAGAGACATAGAATATCAACACTTGGTCCCAAGTGTTGATATTTTTTATGCGCGAAGCTGACATCGCGTACGTAATGTCAGCTTCCGAGGTCTCGGCATCTCCTGCACGGTACAGTGGGGGAGATGCCTTTGTCGTGGCATGGACTCCATTGTACGACGCAGTCCATGCCACGGCCATGGCATGGACCCCACCGTTCATTGTAGTCCATGCCATGATGCAGGAACGGATGCCGTGCATGCAATACGTCCTTTCTAGCTTTTTTCATGATGCTCGAAAAATCCTTCACTCCTTCACTCGATACTTTATGTCTCTGTCTAATAGATCTTTAGAACCGTGAAGGATGAGTGAAGGATGGTGAAGGATCATTTATCATCCTTCACTCACCAAAGTTCCTATGAAATAGATAGTTATGAGCCCCTATGAAGGAGTGAAGGATTTTTTTGCATTCACAAAAAATCTTTATTCTACATGTTTTAGGATATAATATCCGCAAAAAGTCTTTCAATAATTTGGAGATACAGAGAAATGTTCGTATCTTTGTCGCGAAAAAATAAATAATAGTATGACATTAGCACGTAAAACAAACTATGATCTAATGAATTGCACCACCTCTGCAGAGTTGGAGGCTGAGTGTGTATCACTAGAAGAATCTCGTCGTAGAGTGAAGGAGTTGGTGCATAAACATTTCCAGAAGTAACTCTATGCGAGTTTTTATTGATAAGCGAGTGCATGCTTCGATAGAACATTTCTATGAGGCTACTCTTGAACTGCATCCAGCTCTTGATGAGATTACTGTAATGAAAAAAGTAGATCGCCTTTATGATGCTCTTGAAGCTTTAGGCAAGTATCCAACAATTTATGCTCTTGCTCGTTATCGCAGATCTTGGCAGGAGAAAGGGTATCGAGAGTATATATGTGAGGACTTTCATTTCGCATATCAGATTTATGCTATGCCTGATGGAGAACAAGTAGTTCGTGTTCGAGAGGCAGTTCATAGTTTGTTATATACGAATCCTGAGGATGCAATAGATTATGAAGACTAAGTAAATAATCTTGAAACTATATGTTCGTATCTTTGTCGCGAAAAATAAGATTATATGGCAAGCAATTCTGCAAAATACGATGAAATAGAGAAGGCTCCTATGTCTGTGCATGACGATACGGAGTTTGCATACACAGCTCGCTCAAGGTTCACTACCTTGGGAGAGGAGGTGAGTATTGCCGATACCCCAGATTTGCCACCATATACTATGGAGGAGCTCAATGCCCGTATTGATGAGGCGGAGGAGCAGATAGCACGAGGAGAGGTTATTGATGCTGATGAAGCTGATCGTGAAATCGAAAAGATGTTCGCGTTATGGGCTTGAAAGTCATTATGACTAAACGCGCTCAAAGAGAACGTGTATCAGTTATTGAGTACATTCTGCAGAACTTCGGAGTTAAGGCGGCCAAGTCTTTTTTCTTTGATACAATAGAAAAGAGACATTGGTTAGAAGATTCTCCGACCATCGGACGATTAGAACCTTTACTTGCCGACCGAGTCATTGAATATCGTTGCCTTCACGTAGGTAAACATAACAAGATGATTTATTGCGTAAAGGGCAATACAATCTATATCGTAGATCTCTGGGATATGCGCCGTGAGCCTTCGCGCTTAGCTTCCCGAATTAGATCGAAGAAGAAATAATAATCTAAAACACTGATTATAAGACTCAGATAATAAACAATAGATAACATACATAACACATAATAGCATCAGACTATCATTGTGGTATTCCGAAATAGCGTCCCAAATAAATTTCTGAATATAACCACAACAATGATGGTTGGCTTTGGCGTTTATATGCGTCCTTGGAGCCAATACTTCACGTATAGGATAGAACGATGCTTGCACCTTTGGGTGTGAGCATTTCTTATACGTGAAGGAGGTTCAGAAGGGACGCTAGCCTCGGAATACCATAAGAGGGCTCATACCCTTTTTATGTCCGGATCTATACCATGGAGAGCCACGACCAAGATTGTGATTAGATAGTGCGTGATGCATAATCTAATCATGATATGATCACAGGTGAAATCAAGAACAAGATTGATCAGATCTGGGATGTCTTCTTTGTAGCTGGCATCACCAGTCCTATAGCCGTACTCGAACAGATGACCTACATCTTCTTCATGAAGCTGCTCGATGATAAGCAGTTGAATGAGGAAGCGCTGAATGCATTCCTTGGTCAGCCACTCAAGAATCCTGCTTTTCCGCCAGGAGAGAAGTGGCACAATCCGGAAACCGATCAGGATGTCTCTTACGTGGAAATGCGCTGGCATAAGTTCAAGGACTTAGGCCCAGACAATATGTATCAGATGGTGCGTCAGAATGTGTTTGAGTTCATCAAGCAGATCGGCACGGGCGAGGAGTCGGCTTACTCGCGCTACATGAAGTCTGCCATCTTCCTGATCCCTAACGCTCGTACGCTCTCAAAGATTGTGGATGGCATCAGCTCGCTCGATATGAATAATCGCGACACGATGGGCGATGTCTATGAGTACATCCTTGGCAAGATGGCAGCCAGCGGCACGAATGGTCAGTTCCGCACGCCTCGCCACATCATCCGCATGATTGTGGAACTGATGAGACCTACACCGAAGGATTATATCTGTGATCCTGCCATGGGAAGCGCTGGCTTCCTGGTCGAAGCCGTGAAATACATCCACGAGGAATACCATACACAGGTGATGGATACCAGCAACCTGACGCACATGCAGACGAGCATGATCAACGGCTTCGATACCGACCAGACGATGCTTCGTATCGGTGCGATGAACCTCTTGCTGCACAATGTGCGTGAGCCGAACTTAGCTTGGCGTGACTCGCTCTCGGAGCAGAATGACGACCGATCATGCTATACGCTCATCATGGCAAATCCGCCTTTCGCTGGCAGTTTGGACAAGGGGAATGTCAACAAGCAGATCCTCTCGTATGCCAACACCACCAAGACGGAATTGCTCTTCATCGCTCAGTTTATCCGCTCGCTGGAGGTAGGTGGTCGATGTGCTTCCATCGTTCCTGATGGTGTGTTGTTTGGTACGAGTACTGCACACAAAGCCATTCGCAAGGAGTTGGTGGAAAATCAGCAGCTTCGTGCGGTGATCTCTATGCCATCGGGTGTGTTCAAGCCTTACGCTGGTGTCTCTACTGCCGTCTTGATCTTCACCAAGACCAATTGTGGTGGAACAGATAAGGTTTGGTTCTACGATATGAAGGCCGATGGTTTCTCACTCGATGATAAGCGAAGCCCTATTGCGCAGAACGACATTCCTGATGTTATAGAGCGCTTCCACCACCTGAATCAGGAAGAAAGTCGTTCTCGCAAGGATCAATCTTTCCTCGTTCCTGTAGATGAGATCCGCAAGAATGAGTATGACCTCTCTATCAATAAATATAAGGAGATAGAGCGCGTGAAGGTGGAGTATGAATCATCCTCCTCATTGCTCTCGCAACTGTCTCAGATTGAGGAGAAGTATGCGGAAGGTTATGAGAAACTTGTAAAGATGCTGGAGAGATGAGAGTGGGGTGGACGTATAAAGAATATCTTTGGTCAGAGGTTTTAACTATCATAAATGGAAAGAATCAATCTGCAGTAGAATGTGAAGATGGAGAATTTCCTATTTATGGTAGTGGAGGAATTATGGGATATGCTAATAATTACTTATGTCCTGAGAATTGTGTAATTGTCGGAAGAAAAGGAAATATCAATAAACCAATCTTTGTAGAATCAAAGTTTTGGAATGTTGATACAGCTTTCGGGTTATCGGCCAAAGAAGATATATTATCTCCTCGGTATTTATATTATTTTTGTGTTGATTACGATTTTGAAAGGCTTAATAAAGCAGTTACAATTCCAAGTCTCACTAAAGCAGATCTACTTAAAATCCAAATCTCTCTTCCTCCCAAATCCCATCAAGAAGCCATTGTTTCAGAGCTTGATGAGATAAACTCTCTGCTTGCACTGAAGCGTGAGCAGTTGCAGACATACGATAAGTTGGCACAATCTCTCTTCTATGAAATGTTCGGTGATCCTGTCGAGAATGAGAAGGGATGGGAGGTGAAGAAATTGGGAGATGCTTGTTCTATGAAAGCAGGTAAAGCAATTAAAGCTACGGAATTATCTGACGGTTACGTATTTCCTTGCTATGGGGGAAACGGCATTCGTGGATATATAAATAAGGTTTCTCATACGGAGTCTGCTCCCATAATAGGAAGACAAGGAGCGTATTGTGGTACTGTTAATTTTGCAACTGCGCCATTTTATGCAACTGAACATGCTGTTGTTGTAAATCCATTACAAGAAATGGATATCTATTGGTTGTATTACACATTAATAAATCTGAAATTATCACGATTTGCTAAAGGACAGGCACAACCAGGTATTTCTGTCGGTAATTTGTCGGAAGAAGTATATTTGCCTCTTCCCCCTCTCCCCCTCCAGCAACAATTCGCCACACGTATTGCACAAATCGAGGAGCAGAAGCAGCAAGTGCAAGCAGCCATTGAGCGCCTTGAAACCTTGTTAGCATCGAGGATGCAGTATTGGTTTGAGTGAAGCGTAAGTAATGATAAACGTCGGTCATAAGTAAAGACAGAGCTTGGTCATAAGTGACGACCAAAAAAAGGATAAGAAAAGCATGAATTTCGATTACCTGAAACCATTGATAGAGCAGATCCCTGACTTTGCAGGTCTGCACACCTATTGTAATAAAGCGGAGATCTTCCAGAAGATGTTCCCTGAGGAATCGGTCAACAATGCCCGTAAGGCGCTGGAGTGGCTGGTGAAGACGACGCTGAAAATCAAAGGTGTGGATAGCGCCGAGCTGAAGGAGCCACTGAAAGTGATGCTCAACCGACCAGAGATCGTGTCATTCATCAACTACGACAGCGTGCTGGAGAATGCTATCCAAAAGGTACGACTGATAGGCAACAATGGTTCGCATGAGGGCGTGACGGTAACGAAGATCAATTCGTATGTCTGTCTGCGCAACCTCTATGACGTGGTGGCTGGCTTCCTGATGAGGTGGCAAGCCATCAAGACCATTGCGCCATTCTCAGCAACGCAGATCCCCGACGGATTGCCAGGATTGACCGTGATGACGACCCCAGAGCCAGAAGTATCGCCAGCAGTAGTAGCCAGCGTGCCGAAGGAGAACGTGGAGCATCCGCAGCCAGTGGTATTGCCAGCTGAATCATTGGAGAGTGAGGCGATTACGCGCAAATATCTCATCGACTATATGCTGCAGGAAGCCGGATGGAAGGTGCTCGAAGAGAAAGGCCTCGTGAAGAGCTCTGCAGCTTGCATAGAGCTGGAGGTGGAAGGGATGCCATCGGCCTCAGGCAAAGGCTATGCAGATTATGTGCTGATGAGCCGCAACTGCAAACCTTTGGCCGTGATTGAGGCCAAGAGCACTTCGCATGAGGTAGGAGAGGGCAGGCGACAGGCCTTGCTCTACGCCGACTGTCTGGAGAAGAAATATGGTCAGCGACCGGTGATCTATTACACCAACGGCTACCAGACGAAAGTCATTGACGGCCTGGGATATATGGACCGATCGGTTTATGGCTTCCACTCACAGGACGATCTGGAGCGACTGATACAGAAGCGTGGCCGTGCTGACATCCGTGACCTGCGCATCAACGATGAGATCACGAATCGCGACTATCAGAAGACCGCCATCAAGAGCCTCGTGGAGTGGCTCAACAAGAAACACAGACGAGGCTTGCTGGTACTGGCTACGGGTACGGGCAAGACGCGTGTGTCGATCTCGCTCTGCGATGTGCTGATGCGCAATGACTGGGTGAAAAATGTGCTGTTTCTGGCCGACCGCACAGCGTTGGTCAATCAGGCGCATAAGAACTATGAGGCGCTGTTGCCACAGGTATCGATGACGGTATTGAGCGAGGAGCGAGAGCCTGATATGCAGGCGCGTATCGTATTCTCGACCTACCAGACGATGATCAGTTACATCGACCGTGAGGATAAGCCTTTCACCATCGGACGCTTCGACCTTATTATCATCGATGAGGCGCATCGCTCGGTGTTCGGTCGCTATGGTTCGATCTTCAAGTACTTCGACTCATTGCTCATCGGCCTCACGGCTACGCCACGCAATGAGATTGACAAGAGTACCTACGACTTGCTGGAACTGGACGAAGGCGTGCCAAACTATGAATATACGCTGGAGGAGGCCATCGCGGATAAATACCTGACGGATTATAAGCTGTTGCCTTACCACTCGAAGATCATGGAGAGTGGTATCAAGTACGATGAACTGACTCAGGCGCAGCGCGATAAGCTGGAGAAGGTATGGACGTATGAGAAGGCGATCAATGGCTTGGATGAGGACGAGGAGTATAGCCGAGACATTGCAAGTCAGGAGATCTTCAGTTATCTTTTCAATCAGGACACCATCGACAAGGTGCTACAGGCGCTGATGGAGAAAGGTCTGAGGGTGAGGAGCGGAGAGGACATCGGCAAGACGATCATCTTTGCCATCAATCATGACCATGCGGTGCAGATCGTGGAAAGGTTCAGGGCGCTCTATCCGGAGAAAGGCGAGACCTACTGCCAGCTGATAGACAACCGCGTGAAGTATGCTAACTCGCTGATCCTGGAGTTCGGCGAGGTGGAGAAGCTGCCACAGATAGCGGTGAGCGTGGATATGCTCGATACGGGTGTAGACGTGCCATCGATCCTGAATCTGGTGTTCTTCAAGACCGTCCGCTCGAAGATCAAGTTCATGCAGATGATAGGCCGCGGTACACGATTGTGTAAGGATGTGTTCGGACCTGGTAAGGATAAGAAGTTCTTCTATATCTTTGACTGGTGTAATAACTTCGAGTACTTCTCAATCAATAAAGAAGGAGCAGAGGGAGTGGCAACACCGCTCTCGCTGACTGAGCGACTGTTCTCGTTGCGTCTGGATGTTGCCTTTGCTTTGCAGACAGCTGAGCATCAGCAGATAGACTTCGACCGTCAGTTGCATGATGAACTGAAGGAGATGCTCTGGCAGGAGGTGAGCTCATTGAGCAAAGCGCGTATTGATGTGCGTGAGAAGCTGGATGTGGTGGAGCCTTTCCGCTCACGTGAAGCATGGACGTGCCTGACTGCTGTGGATGTGGCAAAGCTCCAAGGAATTGCCAGTTTGTTGCCGCGCTCGACGGAGAATGAGGCGGCGAAGAAGTTTGACGTATTGATACTGAAGCTGCAGCTGGAGCAGGTGGATGAGTCGGCTCCGAATGCCGATAAGTGTCGTAAACGTGTGATGACCATTGCTAACCTGCTTGGCGAGAAGGCTTCTCTGCCATTGGTGAAGCAACACTTGGATATTATCCTGGAGGTGCAGAAGGTGGAGTATTGGGAAGAGATCTCGCTGGACCGTCTGGAGCGAGTGCGCAAGGAACTGCGTGAGCTGGTGCATCTGCTGGAAGAGGGACGTGAGGATCGTAAGTTCATCATCGACATAGAAGACGTCACTACCGCTGATGCCGAGGGAGAATCCATCGAACTGCGTGCTACCTACCGCCAGCGTGTGATAGAGTATCTGGCTCGTAACTCGCAAAATCCTGTGCTGAAGAAGATCCAAGATTTCGAGCAGCTCACGGCAGATGATATCAATGAGTTGCAGCGCATCTTCTGGGAGGAGCTCGGCACGCAGGAGGAATATCTGGCAGAGACCAACGGCAAGCCTTACCTCGCCAACGTCGCCGCATTTATCCGCGTCATCAATGGCATCGACCGCCAGAAAGCGCTCGCTAAATACTCTAAGTTCATTGCCAATGCTCCTCTCAACGCTCGTCAGGAGGAATATCTGAAAGAGATCCTTAACTTCGTGAGCGTCAACGGTGACGTACAACCTTCAGACATCGCCGGCCCTCTGCTGAAGCACCTCGACTGGGTAGGAGCGTTCGGGTCGCAGATGATGAAGCTGAAGGAGTGTGTGGAGGATATGCATGGGATTATTTCGGCGTAAAGAGGATTTGAACTTTTATTGAATGAACTAAACAATTAACAATATTCTTAACATGAGAACCGTAAGAACTGCTAAAGATATTAGGCCTAAGAACAACGAGCCCTTAAACTTGTTCCAGTATTGTGTTAAGAAAGCTATAGAAATAGGGGAAATTGATAATACATATACCCATCTACAATGGGCCTCAAAACTATTCCCATACGAGAAGGATGCTACAAATCGCAGAGAGTTGATGAGTATTGTCAAACGCGAATTTGGCATTTATTTTACTTCGGACCTGAAATATAGTTTTTCTACAGAAAAGATACAAGAACATTACCCACAATGGTTTGGTATTGTTTCTAATGAGAATCTGCCGGATGATCCAACCGATCGGTTATTTTATTTGATTCAGAGAGCTCTGAATAAAGAAATAAAGGAACAGAATAACCCTCGCAACCGAGAGTCTTTTAAGGTGGTAGAACTTGATACTTTGCTTCAACAAGGAGGAAAGTTTGTTTGTCGTGCTGTGCTTAAAGCAGAAGATGGATCGGACCCTCATTTTGGAGAAGGAATAGCGTTTACGTTGCGACAGAACGGAGTAGGTTATACGTGTGAAGCGATAGAATATGATGTCGTAAATGGTGTGTTGCTTTTTACGGCTAATCGACGTATGACGTGGAGCTCTTCGTGCACTATTTTCGCAGATAATACATTCATCCTTGAAGGTTTGATAACCCGATTGAAGTCAATAGCGTCAGGGAAAGTTGTGAATACAAACCCGATTATCAAATTTTTCAATAAGACTACGAAAGACATATATAAGGTAGAACATTCTTGGGTCTCTCCTGTATTGAATCAAAGGCTGGATGAATCGCAACGGAAAGCTTACAATGCAGCACTTGATTATGACTTGACGTTTATCTGGGGACCTCCTGGCACAGGTAAGTCTTTTACATTGGCAGCAATCATTGATGCACTTTATGAAATGAAGAATGAGAGAACTGCTGTATGCTGTGTTTCAAATGTAGCAGTGGATCAGCTTGTAAATAAGGTAATAGATATTTTTGAGGAACAAGGAAAGCAGGTGGCTCCTGGCAATATTTATCGTGCTGGTCGATCGATAGATGAACGTATTCTCGCAACTAATTATTTGTTCCCTACCGATGCTGAGACACAAAGATTACGTATAAAGATTAGAAAGAATAAGGAGAAACTGGATGACTTGAAGCGAAGAAAGCAAGATAATACAGAAACCGCGATTGCTCTTAAAGCAGAAAATAAAGACTTGAGAGAATCGTTGAAGAATCATACGGATTATCTGGTTTCCAATTCGAAGGTAGTATTTTCTACGATTTCGAACTTTGTGCTAAGTGGCTCAATCAATGGAAGCCATTTCGATAATCTGATTGTTGACGAGGCGAGTATGCTCGCTTTGCCAAGTCTGATAGCTTTGGCCAGTAGAATCACGAAAAGAATTATTCTGGTAGGAGACTTTCAACAATTGCCTCCCATAGCAATGGTGCCAGATCCTTTGCTGCTTGATAATGTTTTCAAATTCAGTGGAATTGACATTGATAAGATATCGCATCCAGCTCTTCATCTCTTGCTAAATCAACGGCGCTCAAATAAAAAGATAGTTGATCTTTTCAATGTCGTATTTTATGCAAATAAGCTTCAGGCGAAAAACGTAGATAAGCATGAAATTGCAATGGTGCCTCCATTCGCAGGAAATATTGTGGGAATGAAGGATGTGAGAAATGGATTAGTCAGATTTACGAAAGGTGGAACTCGCCAGAATAAGGTCTTTGCGGAATCGGTGGTTTCATTGCTCGATAAATATGCTTTACGAAAGACGGACACTTTTTCGATTGGAATTGTAACTCCATACAAAGGTCAGGTTTCTTTAATCAGAGCTTTGATCGGAGAAAGAAAATACTCCGAAGCTTTTATGAAAAGACTGAAAATAGGAACAGTTCATACTTTTCAAGGTTCTGAAAGTGATGTGATAATTTATGATATGGTAGATTGCAAAACGCTTGAGAGTGGCCAAAAAGCAAATATAGGTAAGATTTATGCAGGATCAGAAGGTGAGCAACTTCTTAATGTTGCGATTAGTCGAGCCCGGCATAAGCTCATTGTCATAGCTGATGCTTCTTTCCTTGATAGTATTCCTGGGAACAAAATCTCGAAAAGGACACAGGAGATTTTTACTTTGATTAACAAATATAAGTTTACAAAAGAATAATTTGGATAAATGGGAAACAATATAAATAAGTATGATGACTATGATCCTTGGTTGAACATCAAGAAGAGATTGTGGTTTATAACGAAATTAATATCATACATTTTAGGGGGTATTATTATAATCTTGGTCATTCCTGCATTGTTAATGGTTCTAGGTGACTATATAAGTAAAGTTCAATATCCAGATGAGCATCACAGTTTTTGGCCAGTTTTCTTGTCAACATTATATATAACATTGGTGGCAAATCATGTTTTTACAGTAATTTTTAATCAACAATCTGATAAAAATTATTCTGATGATGCAATTGTAGAAGACGCAAAATCTGTTCATGAGCCATATACTATGCAGATGAAAGGACGATTTAGCAAAAATCCTATCCTATTTATAATGGATTATCTCCATCAAAGAGTTTTAGGATGTTTCCCTTTTTATATTATTGATATAGTATTATTCACAGTATCAATGTGCCTTTGGGTGGATGTAATATCTGAATATAAATTAAACTTCTTATATCCCCTCCTTGTTGCTGTGGTTAGGATACCTTCAATTTACAGATGGGTACGTCATCTTTATTTCAAGAAGCATAAATTGCCTGGCCCTTATGGATGGGGAACTTTGGATTATTGTCCGGTTCGGTGGTCGATTTTTGAGCCAGCTAAGCATCCTTTGTTGGATTTGATAGATAAAATTAAATTGTGAGGCAGAGGGTGTTTGAGCTGCCTAAATGGTGAATTCGTGGCAAGTTGTGGCATGTTTCCACTAACTTGCCACGCTTATTATTTCACGATAATCAGTGAGTTATGAGGATGGCGTGGCAAGTGGCAAGTTTTTCGAAAAAAAGTGAGAAAATGTTTTAGTACATAATATCCG
Organism: Bacteroidales bacterium; assembly: GCA_045600445.1. GTDB lineage: Bacteria > Bacteroidota > Bacteroidia > Bacteroidales > UBA3663 > Liminaster. Next base: position 17,873 of record JAZRXZ010000168.1, read on the forward strand.
CAAAAAGTCTTTCAATAATTTGGAGATACTGAGAAATGTTCGTATCTTTGTCGCGCAAAAATAAGATATATTTCATAATATGGAAGGAACACCACGAACCCATGAGAGCGATGTGATGCAGTTCTGCGTCATCGCCATTGAGACAGCTGCACGTAAGATGAATATCTCTCCAGCTGAACTCACCAAGCGTCTTGAGGAACAAGGACTCATTGAAGGTCGACTCTTTAAGTTCTACGAGACCCTCCATACCCAGAGTGCCAACTATGTGGCTGATGACATCATAGAAACTCTCTACAACTACGAACATGATCAGTAACGAAAACCACATACTTTATCACGGAGCCACGACCGAAGTTCGTGAGCCTCTCACTCATGTTGGCCGTCCAGAACTCGATTTTGGGCCCGGGTTCTATCTTACCAATGATAAGCAGCAGGCTATCAATTGGGCGAACACCAAAGCAGGACGAAAGAAAGGTCTCAAGGCTGTGCTGAACATCTATAACTTTGATCTTGAGCGTTTCATTGCCAATACCGGTTTCCGTCAGCTGGTATTTCCCGAATATAACATCGAGTGGTTGGACTTCATTGCGGCTAGTCGTAAAGGTAAACAGCCGTGGGCAGAGTTTGATTGGATTGAAGGAGGAATTGCGAATGATAGTGTTATCTCTACCGTTGATGCATACGTAGATGGTTCCATGCCAGCAGAGATGGCTTTAGGCAAACTCATCAAAGAGGAACTCAAACATCAGGTTTGCATCAGCAACCAACTTATAATTGATCAATACCTGACGTTCCAGGAATCTATACAGCTATAACGAATATGAAAGACTATCAACTATATCGCAAGATAACCCGAATCATCATGCAACTCTCTGAAGAACTTCACGTTTCTTCCAAGCGAGCTATGCTTATCTTCTACAATTCTACCGTAGGACAGCAGTTGCACGACCCCAAATATGGATACCAGCTAATGTCTGATACCTACATTGTCAACGACATTAAGGCAGAGTTCGCGAATAAGTAAATTGCGGAAAAGATATCCGCAAAAAGTCTTTCAATAATTTGGAGATGCTGAGAATTGTTCGTATCTTTATCGAGCAAAAAATAAGTATATGGATAAGAAGAATAACATCCCAACTGTTCAGGAATTAGCGGCAGAGAACCAAGAAATTGTTCTTTTCCGTACGGATGACGAACAGGTAGCTGTAGATGTGATTTTTGCTGAGGAAACTGTTTGGCTGACAATAGATCAAATGTCGCGGCTTTACGAAAAGTCTCGTTCTACAATCAATGAACATATACTAAACATATATGCAGAAGGAGAACTTTCTCCAGAAGAATCTCTAAGAAAAATCGGAATTTCCGATTTTTCTACTAAGCCGACCAATTATTACAACCTTGATGTCATTATATCAGTAGGTTATCGAGTAAAGTCCTTGCGTGGTACGAAGTTTCGTCAGTGGGCGACGAAACGCTTGAATGAGTATATTCGAAAGGGGTTCACGATGGATGATGAGCGACTAAAAGAATTGGGTGGAGGTAACTACTGGAAAGAACTTATCCAGCGAATTCGAGACATCCGAGCTTCAGAAAAGGTTTTTTACAGACAGGTACTCGACATCTATTCGACGAGTATAGATTATGATCCTCGTGCAGAAGTCTCGCAGCTTTTTTTCAGAAAGGTTCAGAACAAGATGCACTTTGCTGTGCATGGTCAAACTGCCGCCGAGGTCATTTATACTCGAGCAGATGCAGAAAAAGAGTTTATGGGGTTGACTTCATTCCGTGGTGATCGTCCGCATTTGGCAGATGCACTGATTGCAAAGAACTATCTTGACGAAAAAGAACTGAGGGCGATGGGACAGATTGTCTCGGGTTATCTTGATTTCGCAGAGCGTCAGGCTGATCGACAGATTCCTATGACAATGCAGAATTGGGCAGAACATCTTGACAGGATCTTGACAATGAGTGGTGAAAAACTGCTCGAAGGGAACGGTTCTGTCTCTCACCAGCAGGCAGAGGAAAAGGCTCGTACTGAATACAAAAAATACCAGCAAAGAACTTTAAGTTCTGTAGAGCAGGCATTCCTTGATAGTGTTTTGTTTTTGGAGCAAAAGAATATAAAATAGCACCTGCCACTGTGGCAAGTGCTTTGAAAAAAGTATGTGTTCAGAACGAAACCGTGATCTGATTAGACAATGTGAGATTGTCTCCCCATTTGGTATAGGCCGTCAGGTAGTAGGTCTTGCCTGGTTGTAGATCAAAGATATTAGCGAATATGAGATTGTCGGAGAGAGTGGCAGGATAGCGTGCGGCATCGTCGTAGGTCGCCTCTGGTGTTTCTGAAAGGAGGAATCCGTGCTCCCAAGTATCGCAGAAGTCGTGTGTCAGGAAATTGTCTACATAATAGGCTGAGGCTGAGATGCCTCCATCGATGTTGCTGGCCTGACATCGGAAGATAGAAACCAGGACTTCGGGTAATGTAAGGTCGTAACATCTTGAGTAATATGTACGTCCGCTGTAGGTGACATAGGAGCGGTAGTAATAGGTGGCTCCAGGAGTGAGATTAGAGAACACTTCTTTGAAAGTCTTTTCGTTGTCTCCGATTGGGGTTTGACCTACTTGACGGCTTTCCATGCAATTCTCTAATGTGAGATTGGATTCTGTTCCGATCAGACATCCATAGGCGCTGCCGGATGGAACACGCGTGAAGGATGGTTTTATTATCATTTGGAAAGGGTCGTAATCATAGCAATTACAGCGTTTTTCGATGGGCTCTGTCTTGAAATTTATGATACGTGAATGGATGGTCTCACACCCAGGATCACGATAACTGAACCCTGCCCAATAATACGTTTCAGGCATCAGGTTTTTCAGTTCGTAACTTATACCATAACTATATTCATTTTTCATGTCAGTAAGCAACGAACTGATGTCGATGGAGTCTCCTTTTACAAAAGGATCAGCATTCTCGATATCGGTATAATGTATCATCAGCTTGCATCCGTTCTTGAAATGATCAATGTCGAAGTTAAGTCGCATGAATGTGATCTGATCGACAAAGTTGGTCGCGAAGTTGATTTCTGAGAACTCTGCGCGCTGGTACTGATCCTTGAAGTCCTGTTCCAGATCATTAATCTCATAACAGGAAGCAAGGCTTAGCGATAATGCAGCTAATGCAAAAAAATAGAAGATTTTCATTGTTTCGTGTCCTGAGATTTTGATTATTTTGTGAGATAAATACCGAAGCCGAGATGCCCGACCCAGCTGTCGCCGAGACGTTCTGCTCCGCCTGAGATATAGAATCGGTAGAAGTTGATGAGCGCACCTGCCTCATACGTAAGACCGCTCTGGCTTTCATCGGTAACTTTATAGCGTTGACCATCATCCTTGATCCATGAGATTTTGCGCGATCCTGCACCAGCACCGGCGTAGAGATGGATACATGAATAGCATCGGACAATAATACCGCCGACAAATGACTGGTAGGAGACCTCAGGATCGGAATAGGTAAAGACAGGATCATAGATAAATGATTCTTTGAGGAGTGGCTTGAAGGAACCGTTGTCGCCCCAGGTCTTGACGAAACTGCCGTATGCGCCCCATCGGCCGACGATGCCAAGCCTTGCACCATAACCCATATCGGCCTGGCTGGTGGGTTTGGCTGCTTCAAATCCTGCAAAGAGGGAGACAGGAAGTTCAGAGGCATGGGCCTTGAGAGTCAATGGTTCAGTGCTGTTTACATCGAAGGTTTGCTTTCGTTTGGGATTGAGGAGCCGGCCCTCTTTGAACGTGTGTTCACCTTCGGGAACGAGTATTGTGGACCCGCGCTTCACTCTGGCTTTGTCAATCTTCAGTTTCATCCAGCTATCCTCAGATTCGGTCGTGACTTCACACATCACTGGCAAAGACTGCATAGCCAGTGTGCCGCCTGCGCCTTGAGACAATGTATTCTCAGAGAGTTCTATCTCCATCACAAAGGTATTGCCCTCCTGCATATCCCATTGAGGCAAAAAGTATCCGTTGCTAATGTTGGGGCCTTCGCTCAAGAAGCCATAGTCAGGATGCATGAGGCGGAAGCGTTTAGTTTCGGTGGTGAAGTAGAGCCACAATTCGTCGCGATGTTCTGCACAAGGCTGTTCTATGCGAACCAAGGTCTGAGACCGCTTGGCATCTTTAGGAGTCTCCCTCATTTGCAAGGCCTCGACCATGATTCCTTGTACTGAAGTCTTGACTTTGACCAATGCGCAGAACTGACCATTAGTTCCAAGTACAGGATGGTAAATAGCTGTCTGATCACCACGGACATAATTGAAACTTTTGATCTTGATCTCTGCTCGTAAATACGACGTAGAGAGAAGAAAGAGGATGAGGAATATCAGTTTTTTCATAAAGTGACCAAAGTTTTTTTCAGTCGAGCGAAGGGTCATAAACGATACGGAGACCAGTGCACATATTGTCACCCCATTCTGAATCACCGACGGCCCAGCGGTTAGAGACGCGGCAATCTGTCTGAGGTCGAAGCGGATTGCTGTCGCCACCACGTACTACATGCTTGGTGCCAGAGGCTGGTCCCATAGGATTGACGGGAGGAGAGACTGAATAATAGTCAGGGGCATACCAGTCACTGCACCACTCGGCTGCATTGCCGCTCATATCATAGAGGCCAAGCGCATTTGCTTTCTTGGTCTTTAAATGAGTGGAGCACCCGTAAGTATATGGATCATATTCGATAACGGTCGAGACGGTATTATGGTCGTCTGAACCAGCGTAGAGCCAATCTCTGTCAGTTTTGTGACCACCGCGTGCTGCATATTCCCATTCTGCTTCTGTAGGCAGACGGAAGCCTTTGAGCTGAGTCTTCTGACGGAGGATTTCAAGGACTTCCTCCGCTTCTTCATATCGTAGGCTCATGGCAGAGTAGGAGTACCCTCCATGCCAATCGCGTATCAGACAATAGGCCTCGTCGTCGATCTCTGATTCGCAGATGTAGAAAGGATGGTCGATGGAAACCTTATGTGCTGGATATTCATCCTGCTCGGCGTAAGGTATTTGGATCGGGGTAGCACCCATGGTGAAAGAGCCAGGCTCGACGCGGATGAACCGAAGGGTGTAGGGACCTCCATACCATCCGACTTGGATATCACATAGGTCGCTTCCAAAGCCGTCGAGTGTACTGACTGTAGATTCTTCGTGCAGCGTCTCGTACTCGCCATTGCCGCAGTAAGGACGGACATAATAGGTCGTATTGGGTTTCAGATTGTCGATTAGTACTGGCTTATATGGAGCAGACACTTCGTGGCGTGACCCCGGATTGTCGGTCGTGATAGGCTGGTCAGAGAAATAGAACCCGATGGGGTGTCTGTCTGTGTAAGTGCCCTCTGTGGTCAGTTGTATGTTAAGTTTGGTGCTAAATGCTTCTGCAGCATCCGCTTTGAGCATAAAACGCTTGTTCTTCAGTTCGGCCTTCTCTCCGTAGTAATAACGGTCCATATAGACTACAAAAGGTCGGATATAATAAATATGTTGTGCTACGAAGTCTTCATTGGGACACTCCAGGTGGTGTGAATATGCGTCATGATAGTCTCCCTTGGAGGCTTCACGAGCGAGCACCATTTTGACCGATGCGCCTTTGAAATCCGGGTCATAGCCTTGCTCAAAGCCTATCTTCATCATTTCTGACACGTCGTTGAAGCAAGCCACAGGATTATTATTGAGATATTCTGACTCAACAATTTTCATGCTGATAGGTTTGGTCTCGTTTTCTGACGCTTTGCCAGGGTGCATTGTGCCACCATAATCCTCAAGTTCAAAATAGGTGTAGTAGGTGGTACTTGGCATCAGGCTGTCGACTTTGATACGTAAGGTACCGCTCTTATCCGACTGAGGTGTAAAGTAGAACTTGCGAGCCAGACAATTCATCACGCTATCGCGGTTCTGCCCGATATAGAAAGCCACTCGCTTTACTCGGGTAGAATACTGATATGCGAGATTGAATACAATACGATCGGACGAACGGAGCTCATAGTTCATCGTACATTCCTCCAGCTTAAAAGTTGGGGCATACTCTTTGTCCCAGAGCTGATTAAGGTCTGTATTGTCGCCGCATGAAGTAACCACGGAGAGCAATAGGAAAACGGAAAGATAATAGAAATATATATTGCGCATCATAGTAGAGACATTACAGAATAATACCGAAATTAAGAAATGCGATGACTGGAGGCATAGAGACATACTCAGACTTGGCAGAGCCTAAGACGGATTGCACCGCTGCACCAATATAGAACTGGTCAATAGGATAGCCTACGCCAAGGTCGAGGACTAATCCTGAGAGGTTGTCAGGAGAATAGACATGACGAAGATTGTCATCGGAAGACAGCCAGTTATGCTTCTGCGTACCAAAGCCTGCTCCCAATTGCAGGTATATACGTGAAGGCATATAATACTGATAGCCGGCGACGAAAGACAGATATTCAGATTTGACATCGCTGTATGGATTGTAGAGTGCATCGACGAGGACTTCGGTAGTGAAGTCATCGCCTGAAGCAACATTAAACCATGTCTTGAGGAAGCGTCCGTAGAAGCCATGCACGCCGCCGTATGCTGCTGTGAGGCCAAGAGGGATGCCTCCCTTTGGCGAAAGACCTCCGCTCAAAGAGAGTATCAACCGGCGAGGACAATGCTGGAGCTGATATCGGATAACTAACGAAGTGTCAGATGATAACCTTACTTTTTCGATATGCCGGCGGTAATCCTTTTTGGTCAACGTCATAGTATATCGGCTGGCATTGAGCTGTGTCTCTCCAGTTGCCTGAATCCTGAGAGTATGATGTTTATCCCGCTGGTCGTGGATCGTCACATTGGCATCAGACGGTGAGACTTCCCAATGGATGTCGGCGGAATAGGGACGAAGTGTGATGGTGGTATCAATACGATTTTCAGGGAACACGATGACGCTAGAATCGGCATGACAATGCGGATGACGCATCTTGTAGTGGTATTCTTTGCCAGTTTCGATCATAAAACTGGAAGGAGTACGACCGGTGCTGACTAAGTGACCTTGGTCGTCAAAAAGTTGGAAATTAGCTTTCGCGGGGGAGGAGTTGAAGGTGACCTGATGCTGCTGCGCCAAGGCTGGCATGACTGCGGATAGCATCAGAAGCATAACGGTAAAAAGATATACTCGTGTTGATTTCATTGTAATTTGTTTGATAATGAATTTGGGAAAAGATTATCTCGGTAAATAGCGTGTGCAAAGATAATTATTATTTTTGTCAAAAGCAAATATAGTTACCAAAATCGTAGTGCGAACATTGCAAAATCGTACAAATTCAACAGACGAAAGGAGTTTTTGTCCCGAAATCCCCAGAAACTTTTGGTGCTTTCTTAAGAAAACGCTATATTTGCGCTCGCAAAACCGGGGAAAGAGACGTGTCTCTACTCCCGACAAGGATTGCATTAGTATTAACTCATAAAACATTTTGCTACAATGGCTACTAAGATTCGTCTCGCACGTCATGGTCACAAGGACTACGCTGTATACAGCATCGTAGTTGCAGATAGCAGAGCGCCACGTGATGGTAAGTATATTGAGAAGCTCGGTACTTACAATCCAAACACCAACCCTGCTACTATTAATCTCGATTTCAACCGCGCTCTTTACTGGGTAGAGACTGGTGCACAGCCAACTCTCACCGCAGAGAAGATCCTCTCTTACGAGGGCGTACTCCTCATGAAGCACCTCAACGGTGGTATCAAGAAGGGTGCTCTTACCGCTGAGCAGGCTCAGGCTAAGTTCGACGCTTGGAAGGCTTCTAAGAACGCTAAGGTTGCTGCTAAGGTTGCTGGTCTCGCTGAGGCTGCTGCTAAGGCTGCTAAGGAGGCTGCTAACGCTGAGGTTGCAGTTAAGAACGCTAAGGCTGAGGCTGTTGCTGCTAAGAAGGCTGAGCTCGCTGCTAAGGCTGCTGAGGAGGCTGCTGCCGCTGCTGCTGAGGCTGCAACTGCAGAGGAGGCTCCTGCTGAGGCTTAATTTCAGGTCTCACTGCAAGCTACTAAGCACGCGTGAAAATCGATATTCAATATCGGCTTGCCAGATGGTTCAAAAGAACTGTCTGGCTTTTTTCGTGTCTCCTGCTGGCATTTCCATGTTTTGCGCAACATGACACTGTTCAGCAGGAGCGTATCATGTTCTACAACGTCGAGAACGCTTTTTGGCCAGACGATGATCCGGAGCGAGAGGATGACGAATTCACTCCAGAAGGCGCTCGCCATTGGTCGAAGACTCGCCTTCGTGCCAAGCTCAACCAGCTTACGCGAGTTATCCTTGCGGCAGGGGGTGGTAAGGTACCGATGCTTGTGGGGTTGGCAGAGGTGGAGGGTGATAGTGTCATGAATTATTGGAACACTTACACTCCGTTGCGTCGCACGGGTATGCGCTATGTGGTTACAGAAGGACCAGACGTCAGAGGTATTCAGACGGCGTTGCTCTATCATCCTTCGTCATTCCGGCTGCTGCATCATGACGCTTTCAATGTTAAGATGCCTGAAGGTGAACGCCCTACGCGCCAGATACTGCATGCCGCTGGTCGTCTTGTGACGGCTGATACACTTGACGTTATCGTCGTACATCAGCCAAGTAGGCTTGGAGGCGCTCAACAGACGCAAGCAAAGCGTGATGCTGCTCGCACCACACTGCTTCATGTTGCCGACAGCATTGCAGCTGCACGTCTGGCTCCACATATTATAATAATGGGGGATATGAATGAGAATCCGCAGCAGGAGGTACTGCCATGTATGTCGCAGCTGGTCAATCTCATGTATCCTGTCTACCAGTCCATGTTACGCTCTCCTTCGGCTTATGGAAGTCATAAGTATCAGGGTCAATGGTCGGTCATCGATCAGTTCTTTGTCAATCCTTCTTTACTCGGTCAGAATCGTCTCTCTGTCAGCGATGCGCGCATCTTCAGTCTGCCATTCATGTTGACCGATGACGTTACCCACCAGGGACTGCGTCCTTTTCGTAGTTATTATGGCTATCGATATGAAGGAGGATATTCTGACCATCTGCCTATCGTGTTGGACCTGAATATCTCTCGATAATCTTTTTTGCTTCTGCCTCAATCTGGTTCCTGAATTCGATCGGTTCCAGTACCTCGATGTCTGATCCCTGACTGAGCAGGTGCAACATCAAGTCACGCGTAGCTCGGCAGTAGAGCGTGAAGTCCGAAGCTTCATCATTATAAACCTTCTCTTTCTGACTATGATGCAAAGGAGCTGTTCGCAGGTAGTCGCGACCTACGCCATACGCTCTGATTTTAATATTGATAGGTGGCTGAGTTCCTACAAATACTCCAAAGCTGTGTTCGAAATGCTGGCGGGGAGAGAAAAACTCCTCAGGCTTAAATGGACAGTCCTTCCTTTCTGTGATCGACTGGATTCGGTCGAGCGCAAATGTCTGTAAATAGGCTCGATGGTCCTTGCGCGCTAGCAGATACCATCGCTGATTATCATGCTTCAGACAGTAAGGTTCGATGAAACAAGTATATGGTTCAGAGTCATAGAACTTCTTATATACCATCTCCAGTGCATATCCTTCGCGGAAAGCATCTACAATCAGATCGAAGAATTCAATGCCAAGAGGAGGCTGATCCAACAGGATGCGATCCTTGACATCCTGCTGCTCTCTGGTCAGATCACCGATACTGAATGAGGAAATCAGCCAGTCAGATAGTTTCGATTCGTCTTTGTTGGCCAGATAGTATTTATTGGTCCTGCGGTCACAGCCTATCTCGATGTGCAGCAGATCCTCCGCCGTGTTGCGGTAATCCACAAAGCTCTGACGATGCAGATAACATTGCCCATCGTTGCCGAACTCACTTTTCGACCATAGCTCACGGATTTCTTCCAGGGTTAGCGATTTATGACGCTGCAAGTTCCTGACCAGCCAGAGGCAGATGCGGAGTCGTCTGTTTTCTATCTGATTGTTCATAGTCTTATTTTTTGCAAAAATAGCAACAAAAGGATTTCTGTCCAATTTTCTTTATCTCTTTCTCTTCCTCCTTTTTCGAGCTTTGCGTTTGCACTGCGTTTTTGATTACTCAAGGTTGCATATTGACGCTAAATCTCTATTCGAACACATTTATCACCCCTGCCATCGGGTCCAATGAGCAGATTCTTGCTAACTTTGCCCAAAACTCCATCTGTCATGCCTATCCCTAATCTACAGTGGCTGATATATCCACGTCCTAGAGTATCCTCGCAGCGTCTTCGTAAGCGTTTCGCGGGGCGTTGGGTCGTGATTACGGGAGCTACCAGTGGGATAGGCTGGTCTTTGGCTGAGCTGTTGATTTCTGTAGGTGCTAATGTCTATCTCATTGCCCGACGGGAAGAGATGCTGCGCCAGCTTTGTGATGAAGCGCAGCGTCAGGGAGTTACGGCTCTTTATTATGCGGTGGATCTGCGCGATCCGGAAGCTTTGTCAGCGCTTTTGACTGATTGTCACGCACGTCTTCCTCATGTCGATTATCTCTTCTGCAATGCGGGTAAGTCCATCCATCGCACTCTCATCGACTCGCAGGATCGCCTCCTTGATTTTGATCGTACCATGAGCCTCAATTATCGCTCCATGGTGGCGCTGACTCTTTCGCTTTTCCCGCTGTTACAACGCGCTCATCAACAGAATCAGACAGGATGTGTAGTGTATTCATCGTCTGTCAGCACGCTCTATCCTGCGGCTCCTGGTTGGTCGGCCTACCATGCGTCAAAATCAGCAGCTAATATTTGGTGTCAGACCGCTGATGCAGAGTGGGCGCGCCTGGGTGTACGTGTCAAGGTGGCTTATCTGCCATTGGTTCATACTCCGATGTCCGATGTCAATCCGACCTACAAAGATCTTCCAGGCTATTCGGCTCAGGATGCTGCCAACATTCTGCTGCGACTCAGTCAAAGCTGTTTATGCAGCTATAAGCCGTGGTGGTCTCGTATATCTGCTCCTCTGGTCATGCTGTTGTCTCCACTTGTCCGTTTCCTTTATCGTCACTTATGATCACGCTTCTCGATATTCTGCGTCTGTATGCGTGGCTCCATCCAGATCGGTTGGTCTTGGTGACAGATGGAGAAAGGTTCACCAGTAGTCAGTTAGCTAGGCAAGCTAGCCAACTGACTTGTCTGATGCACCAACAGTTCGGCTTGCACTCTGGACAGACAGTAGGACTACTCTGTCGTAACCACCTTATTGCTATCCTGCTGTTACCAGCGCTGATGCGCCTGGGTATTCACCTCCGTCTGCTCAGCACCGATATGCCGGCATCACAGTTAGCCTCATTGGTTGAGGAGCGATGTGCGCTGCTTGTTTATGATGAGGAGGTCCGATCCCGCTGCTTGCCAGATAATCTGACCTGCCAGACGGTTACAGCAGAGAAACTGCTCGAGCTTCTCAGCAGGACCGTTTTGCCAGCAAAGCTCGCATTGCCTCGAGTCGATACTTATGCCAGTCTTTCTGTTTTTACAGGTGGCACTAGTGGGTCGTTCACTGAGGCGGCACGTTCTTCGAGCGTCCATCAATTCCTGGCACCATTCCTGGCATTGATCCGCCATGTCGGGCTTTTGCGTTATAAGAGTGTCCTCATCGCTTTGCCTCTTTATCATGGATTTGGATTGTCAACGCTCATTGTCTCGCTCGTCCTTGGCAAGAAAGTGTGTCTTCTGCGTCATTTCCAGCCACAGTCGGCGCTTGCATTGATCCAGCAGGAGAGGGTGGAGGTGCTCCCTGTTGTCCCAGCGATACTTTCACGGCTCTGGCAATTGTCAGAGGCTGCAGAGTCACTTCAATCTGTCAGATGTATCCTCAGTGGTGGGGATCATCTGCCGCTGTCGTTATCCCAGTTAACTCAGCAGCGGTTAGGTCCTGTATTATTCAACCTCTATGGGACCTCCGAAGCTGGATTCTTTGTTTTGGCGAAACCGCAGGATCTGGCTCAAGCTACGCATGAAGGACTATTGGGAAAACCTATCTTTGGCGTACGATGCGACGTCCGAGAGGCTGATGCACAAGGTGTCGGAACTCTTTGGGTCCGCTCTGGATGGGCCATGACCAGTCGTCAAAACCAATGGCAGAATACGGGCGATCTCGTGAGTCGTGATACAGATGGTTTTCTCTATCATCATGGCCGTTCTGATCGCATGGTCGTATGTGGGGGCGTGAACGTCTATCTGGATAGTGTCGAGCGCGTGGTCCTCTCTCATCCGTCTGTTGCCAACGTTCGTGTCTATCCTGTCGCTCATCCAGACTTTGGTCAGGTTCTGCATGCTAATGTAGAACTTTTTGAAGCTTCCGACTCTCCTCTTACTCCAGAGGAACTTCGTCAATGGCTTTCCAGTCGACTCTCTCGTGCAGAGATGCCACATGACATAGTCTTTGCACCTCTCGAACTCCTGTCAACGGGTAAGGCCGCGACACACTAAGCAATATTAACTACACATTATTTATATTATATGGTTCAATCTCTTCAGGGCATGACTCCTGTCATTGCTTCTTCCGCTTTCATCGCTGAAACTGCAGCCGTCATTGGTGATGTGGTCATTGGCGAGGAGACTTCTGTCTGGTATAGTGCTGTCGTCCGTGGCGATGTCAACAAGATTCGCATCGGAGATCGTGTCAGCATTCAGGATTGTACTTGCCTGCATTGTGCAGAAGGTGACGCGTGGATTCAGATCGGTAATGACGTCACCGTTGGCCACAACGTCTGTCTGCACGGCTGTAAGATTGATGATAACGTACTCATCGGCATGGGAAGCACCGTCCTTGACAATGTGCATGTCTCTTCCGGATCGATCGTTGCTGCTGGAGCACTTGTCCTTTCTGGTACAGAAATCGGTCCTGGAGAACTGTGGGGAGGTGTCCCTGCCAAGCTTATCAAGAAATTGACTCCTGCCGATATAGATCGCATCATCACTCCATTGCCGCACCATTATCAGTATTGGACAAAGGAGTATCTGGCAGCAGCAGAGCAGGATAAAAAGTAAAAAATCGCTGTCTTTGAAATTAATTCGTGAAATAATCTGCGAAAAATTTGGATTATTCCGTCAAAATGCCTATCTTTGCACCCGCTTTTGGCCGAAGTGGCTCAGTTGGTAGAGCAACGCATTCGTAATGCGTGGGTCACGGGTTCGAGTCCCGTCTTCGGCTCATTAGAGATTAGATGAAGCTGCCTGAGTTGGCAGCTTTTTCTTTTTTAAGGTGTCTATTTATTCATTGGTTAAAATGTGGTTCAGTAACCTGTTTCTTCAGCCAGGCGTGGCACACAGCGTGTTGTTAGTAGCGCTAGCCATTGCGTTAGGCCTGGCTCTTTCACGTGTTAAGATCGGTGGCGTATCCTTAGGTGTTACCTGGGTACTTTTCGTAGGTATTGTGGCCAGCCACTTCGGTTTGGTGCTCGATGCGACAACTTCGCATTTCGTAAAGGAATTCGGCTTGATCCTGTTTATCTATAGCATCGGTCTTCAGGTCGGTCCTGGTTTCTTCGCTTCGTTCCGCAAGGGTGGTATTACACTCAACCTGCTTGCCACTGGCATTATCTTGTTAGGTAGTGTGATTGCTTATCTCATTCATGTTGTTACAGGAGAGGATCTCTACGCCATGATCGGTGTTCTCTATGGCGCTGTGACTAATACTCCTGGTCTTGGTGCCGCACAGCAGACATTCTCCGATATGCACGATGGCGCTTCTAACTCTATTTTCGCTCAGGGATATGCCGTGGCTTATCCTTTGGGTGTGGTAGGTATCATTCTGGCTATTGTTCTCATCCGTCTGATTTTCCGTATTAATTTCAAGGAGGAGCAGGAGCTTTACGAGCATAACAACAGCCTGGAGTCAGAACAGTTGCAGGCTGTTACCCTCGAGGTGACCAATGATGCAGTTTGTGGGCGCAACATCAAGGAACTCAGCCAGCTCTCAGGTCGCGACATGGTGGCTACGCGTCTCATGCACCGTCAGACCGAGAAGATCGAGCTGGCCAAAGCGGAGAGTACACTCCAGAAAGGTGATCGTCTCTTTATGGTAGGTAAGCCAGAAGATGTTGAGGCATATACGCTCCTCCTCGGTCGTAAGCTTGATAACGTAGATCAGCATCAGTGGGATGAGGAGAAGAATAACAACCTCGTCTCTGTTCGTGTGGTAGTCACAAATCCTAAGATGCAAGGTAAGCGCCTCGGTGACCTCGACCTCCGTCGTACCTTCCACGTCACCTTCACTCGCGTTAAGCGTGCAGGTATCGACCTCATCGCACAGCGCTCACTCATCCTTCAGCTTGGTGACCGTGTGACTGTTGTAGGTTCTGCAGATAATGTTAAGAAGATTGAGGAACTCCTTGGCAATTCCGTCAAGCGCCTTGACCAGCCAATGCTGTTCTCTACCTTCCTGGGTATTGCATTGGGTGTTCTTCTGGGCTCGATGCCAATCTTCTTCCCTGGTATGCCAGTACCGGTCAAGTTGGGTCTTGCTGGCGGTCCGCTCATCGTGTCTATCCTTCTTTCATACTATGGTCCTAAGTTCCACCTCGTCACCTATACCACCAACTCGGCAAAATTGCTGATGCGTGAAATCGGTATCTGTATGTTCATGGCAGCCGTAGGTTTAGGAGCAGGTGTAGGCTTTGTCGATACCGTTCTTGGTGGTGGTTATTGGTGGGTACTCTATGGTTTCCTGATCACCTTCCTGCCATGTATGCTCATTGGTATCATTGCCCGTTTGGTCTTCCATCGCAGCTACTTCACCATTGCAGGTATGATCAGCGGTGCTATGACCGATCCACCTGCACTGGCTTATAGCAACAGCATCTGTGGCAACGATCAGGCTTCAGTAGCTTATTCTACTGTCTATCCATTGTCCATGTTCTTACGTGTTTTGGCAGCGCAGATCTTAGTCCTCATGGCATTATAATTTTTGTCGTTCTGACATTAAACTTTTCGCAGCCGTCAGCGTCTTATCATCATAAAATACATTACCTTTTATATTTTATTAATTTTATGATGAAAAAGACAGTATTATTGATGGCTGCGTTAATTTGTGGCTTTGTGACAGTGAAGGCTCAGGAGCCTCAGATTGGTCGTATGGGATTCCCTGAGGCCGTAAAGTGTAATTATGATCCTTATGTGGCTGCACCAGAGGGTTTCGATCAGGAGCGTCAGGACATCGAGCATGGCCGTGTAGAGCTCGTGGAGTACAAATCTTCTACCGTTGGCACCGTACGTAAGTGCAACGTGTATCTTCCTCCAAAGTATGATGCCAGCAAGAAGTACAGCGTGCTTTATCTGCTCCATGGCATTGGTGGTGATGAGTACGAGTGGCTCAATGGTGGTGCACCAAACCATATCCTCGATAACCTCTATGCTGATGGCAAGCTCGAGCCAATGATCGTAGTCATGCCAAATGGCCGTGCACAGGAGAACGATCGTGCAGAGGGCAATGTCTATGCTGCAGCTCCTGCATTCGCTAATTTCGAAGGTGATTTGATCAAAGACCTCATCCCATTCATCGAGTCAAAGTATAGCGTCTATACCGATCAGAAGCACCGCGCCGTTGCAGGTTTGTCAATGGGTGGTGGCCAGTCATTGAACTTCGGACTTGGCAACATGGATCTCTTCGGTTACGTCGGCGGTTTCTCTTCTGCTCCTAACACCAAGCAGCCAAAGGACCTGATTCCTGATGTTGCAGCCACCAAAGAGAAGATATCTGTTCTCTGGATGGTTTGTGGTAGCGAAGACGGCCTGATGTTCAGCAGCGCCAACCTCAAGGCTTTCTGTGAGCAGAACGACGTTCCTTGCACCTTGATCAACTATCCTGGTGAAGGTCACAATTTCGTTGTATGGAAGTATGGCCTCTATAACTTCGCACAGCTCATCTTCAAGCTTTGATCTGATGTTTCAGAGATAGAGATAAACATTATCTATATAGCATAAAACAGATATCAAGTATCACCTTCCTCCCGTGATTATACGACAGAGGATAACGTGATACTTGATATTTGTTTTATTTTTTGCTGTAAGCTATTACTCGCGCTCCAGATACGTATATCCGTAGAGGCCGTTACGGTAGTTGGTGAGGAACTCCTTACCTTCTTCGAGTGAGATGCGGCCGGTCTTGACGGACTTGGTTACCCAGGTTTCGAGCGTACGTACCATCTTCTTGGTGTCATATTCTACCCAACGGAGCACGTCTTGTACGGTCTCACCATCGATGGTCTGTTCGATCTCGTAGGTATCACCTTTCACACCGATATGTACGGCGTTGGTGTCACCGAAGAGGTTGTGAAGGTCACCGAGGATCTCCTGATAAGCACCTACGAGGAATACGCCGAGATAATACTTCTCACCTTTCTTCAGCGAGTGGATTGGCATGGCGTTGACGATCTGGTTCTCGGCGATGTATGATGGTACCTTTCCATCCGAGTCGCAGGTCATATCCTGCAAGGTGGCCTTGCGGTCAGGACGCTCGTCTAAGCGCTGCAGTGGCATGATCGGGAAGATTTGGTCGATGCTCCACATATCAGGCAGAGACTGAAACAGAGAGAAGTTGCAGTAATACTTGTCGGCAAGGAGCTTCGAGATCTTGTGCAATTCCTCAGGCGCGCGCTTCATGCCATGCACCAAAGAGTTGATCTCACGCGTCACGCTCCAGTAGAGCTTCTCGATCTGAGCACGTGTCTTGAGGTCGATCATTCCGTGCGAGAAGAGCTGAAGTACCTCATCGCGGATCTGCTGCGCGTCGTGCCAAGACTCCAAGGCCGAGCGCTGAGTCAGGTTGTCCCAGATCTCATAAAGATCCTTTACCAGTTCGTGATCGTCTTCTGATACCACCCACTCCTCTGGCATCTCAGGTAGCGTAGCCGTCTCAAGCACCTCCATCACGAGCAACGAGTGATGAGCCGAGAGAGAGCGTCCCGATTCGGTGATGATGTTAGGGTGTGGCAGTTCATTCTTGTCAGCGGCCTCCATGATCTGATACATGATGTCGTTGACATACTCCTGGATCGAGTAGTTGACCGACGACTCGTTCGATGCCGAACGTGTACCATCATAATCCACGCCGAGGCCACCACCAGCATCCACAAATTCCACGTTGAAGCCCATTTTACGCATCTGCACATAGAACTGTGAAGCCTCACGGATGGCCGTCTTCACGTGACGGATGTTTGTCACCTGCGAGCCGATATGGAAGTGGATGAGCTTCAGGCAATCCTTCAGATTATTAGCCTCCAGATACTCCATCGCCTCAAGCAGCTCCGCGCTGGTCAGACCGAACTTCGAAGCGTCTCCGCCGCTACCTTCCCACTTGCCAGAGCCAGAAGACGCCAGCTTGATACGGATACCGATGTTAGGTCTTACCTTCAGTCGGTTAGCAATCTTATTGATGAGTTCGATCTCATTGAGCTTCTCAGCCACGATGTAGATACGCTTACCCATCTTCTGAGCCAACAATGCCAGCTCTATGAACGAATCGTCCTTATAGCCATTACAGATGATGATCGAATCATAGTCAGTACAAGCAGCAATGACCGCGTGGAGCTCAGGCTTCGAGCCAGCTTCAAGTCCCAGGTTGAACTTCTTGCCATGGCGCACCATCTCGGTAACGACAGGCTCCATCTGGTTCACCTTGATAGGGTAGACGCTGTAGCACTCGCCTTTGTATCCGTATTCCTGAGCCGCCTTGTCGAAACACTGGCGCATACGCTCGATACGATTATCGAGGATGTCAGGGAAACGCAAAAGAACCGGCGCCTGAATATCACGCAGGGCCAGCTCGTCCATCACTTCGCGCAGATCTATCTGCACACCATCTTTCTTAGGGGTAACAGTCACATGGCCTTTCTCGTTGATGTCGAAATAATTGACACCCCAGCCATGAATATTGTAGAGCTCCGCAGAGTCCTCAATATGCCACTTTTTCATCGTTCGATTTGACTAATTTTACAATTAACAGTTACAATCAACCACGCAACCCTTAGCGTGGAAAGCAAATATTAATGAAATTTGCGGCGCAAATATACATGTTTTTGGTAGAATCGCCAATTTTTTACTCAAATATTTTAATATTTGTGGATTTTTTTTTAACTTTGCGGGCGTTAATTGTAAAAATTATGATTGAATCAGACATTCTCCCAAGCGATTACTCCAAGTTTCCCTCTCCCTGTTATGTGCTCGAAGAGCGTCTGCTGCGCCGCAACCTGTCATTGATCAAGGGTGTGGCAGATAAGGCTGGCGTGGAGATTATCCTGGCGTTCAAGGCCTATGCGTTGTGGAAGACTTTCCCAATTTTCCGTGAGTATATCACACACACCACGGCGTCGTCACTGAGCGAAGCAAGGCTGGCGCTGGAGGAGTTCGGCTCGAAGGCTCACACCTATAGTCCTGCTTACGATGACCAGAACATCGACACGATACTGGCATGTTCGAGCCATATCACGTTCAATAGCCTCACGCAGTTGGAGCGTTATGGAGAGAAGGCTGTGAAGGCGGGTGTGAGTTGCGGATTGCGTGTCAATCCTGAGTATAGCGAGATTGAGACCTTGCTCTACAATCCTTGCGCACCTGGTTCACGATTCGGCGTGCTGAGCGATGAGCTGCCAGACCGGTTGCCAGCATGTATTGAGGGTTTTCATTGCCATTGCCACTGCGAGGACGACAGCCACACGCTGGAGCGTACCTTGGAGCATCTGGAAGCAAAGTTCAGCAAATGGTTCGACCAGATCAAGTGGCTTAACCTCGGTGGCGGCCATCTAATGACACGTGCCGATTATGACACGTCGCACCTTGTAGCTGTCCTCAAGGCGTTGAAGCATCGCTATCCTTGGCTTAAGATCATCCTCGAACCTGGCAGCGCCTTCGGATGGCAGACAGGTCCACTGATCAGCCAGGTGGTGGATGTAGTGGAGAATCACGGCATCAAGACTGCTATCCTCAACGTCTCGTTTGCCTGCCACATGCCTGACTGTCTCGAGATGCCTTATCAGCCAGCGGTACGTGGAGCGAAGTCATTGGCACTCGATACCGAGGGCAAGAACATCTATCGACTGGGTGGTAACTCTTGTCTGAGTGGAGATTTCATCGGATCGTGGGAGTTCCCTGAACCGCTGAAGGTAGGCGATTATGTGGTGTTTGAGGATATGCTGCATTACACAACCGTCAAGACACATACGTTCAATGGTGTGTCTCATCCGGCCATCGCAATGTTTAAGATGGATGGAAGTGTGGAGATCCTCAAGACATTCGGCTACGAGGATTATCGAAATAGAATGGATTAAAATATAGAATATGTCAAAGAAATTTTTAGTATCAGTTCTTGCATCGCTGACCCTCGCTATCAGCGCTAATGCAGAGTACTCCCTGAAGGACTTCCGTTCAGGTATGTTCAGCGGCAGGAGCGTCGCATCGTTCCGTAGTACAGCCGATGGAAAGCATTATACGGCTATCACACCTGATGGCCGCGCAATTGTCAAGTATCAATATAGCAATGGTCAGGCAGTGGATACATTGCTTAACCTCAATACCGTCAAGCCAGAGGAAGGTACCTCTGTAGATGGTGTCCGTCTCCGTGGTTACGAGCTCAGCCAGGATGAGGAGCGTCTCCTCGTATGGAGTAATCCTGAGTACATCTATCGTCGCAGCTTCAAGGCTGACTATTTCTATTATGTCATCCAGGCCGGTGGTGTGAAGCGTGACAAGATCAAGCGTCTCACTGAGGGTAAGGTGCAGGCAGCTCAGCTCGCTCCTGATGGCCGTCAGGTAGTATTTATGCGTGACAATGACCTCTACCTCGTCAAGGTGATGAGTGCAGGTATGGATATGGCCGAGCGTCAGATGACCAATGATGGCAAGCGCAACGCTATCATCAACGGTGTGCCAGATTGGGTTTATGAGGAGGAGTTCTCGATGAATCAGGCCATCGCATGGAGTCCTGACAGCAAGACCGTCTGCTACCTCAAGTGGGACGAGTCTCCTGTCAAACAATACTATCTGCCAACCTATCGTGGCGCCTTCCCAAGCCGTGATGAGTTTGAACTCTATCCTGGTCAGTATACTTATAAGTATCCTGTAGCAGGAGAGGTCAATAGTACCGTTACTGCGTGGTCGTACGATGTTTATACCAAGAAGACCACCGCTCTCAAGGTGCCAGTTGATGCAGATGGCTACATCCCTCGCATCCAGTTCACCACCAACGAGAACCAGTTGGCAGTACTGACCCTCAACCGCTTGCAGAACCGTCTGCAGCTCTACTTCGTCAATCCTCAGAGCGGTGTGGCTAAGCTTATTCTGGAGGATACCAACGAGCAGTACATCTCGGAGGGAGATCTTGACGCTGTGCAGTTCGATCCACAAGGCTTCACCTGGGCCTCAGAGCGTAGTGGCTACCGTCACCTCTATTATTATAACCTCCTCGGCCAGCAGCAGCGCCAACTCACCAAGGGTAACTTCGACGTGACTTCTATCTATGGTTACGACCCAGCTACCAAGAGCGCTTACGTGCAGGTGGCCTGGCTCGGCAATGGTGCCGACAAACCAGCAGCCTTGACTCGTGGTATTTATAAGATCGATGCTAAGGGTCAGATGTTGCCACTCTTCAACGGTGGCAAGGATGGCAAGGGTTGCCGTGGTACTCACCGTGCAGCTTTCAGCAAGGGCTTTATCTATATGCAGCATTACTACAGCGATGCTGAGACTCCTACTCGCGTGACCCTCGAGACCGTCAAGGACCTCAAGGTTATCAAGGTGATGGAGGATAACGCCGCTCTCAAGGCCAAGATGGCCGAAATGCCAAAGAAGGAGTTCGTACAGTTCACCACCGAGCGTGGCGACGTACTCAATGGCTATATCATCAAGCCAGCGTCAGCCACTGCCAGCGCTAAGGCTCCTGCCGTACTCTTCCAGTACAGCGGTCCTGGTTCGCAGCAGGTACTCGACAGCTGGGGCTTCGGCTTCGAGCAGTATCTCGTGCAGCAAGGTTTCGTATCAGTATGTTTCGATGGTCGTGGCACAGGTGCTCGTGGTGCTCAGTGGGAGCGTCAGACCTATTGTCAGCTGGGTGTCAAGGAGAGCGAGGATCAGCTCTCTGCCGGCCGTTATGCTGCAAGCCTCCCATACGTCGATAGTAGCAAGCTCGGCATTTGGGGATGGAGCTTCGGTGGCTACAACACTTGTATGACCATGTGTGGTGGCAACGATGTCTTCGCTGCAGGCGTAGCTGTGGCTCCTGTCACTGACTGGAAGTTCTACGACTCTGTCTACACCGAGCGTTACATGCGTACCCCTCAGCAGAATGCTGAAGGCTACAAGGCTGCCAGCTGCTTGGAGCGTGCCTCACAGCTCAATGGCAACCTCCTCATCGTCACTGGTACGGCCGACGATAATGTGCATCCTCAGAATACCTATGAGTTCGCAGAAATGCTCGTCCAGGCGGATAAAGACTTCGACATGATGACCTATACCAACCGTGACCATGGTATTCGCGGTGGCAATAGCAACAATCATATATATACTAAGGTGTATAAGTATTTCAAGGATCATTTGAAGTAATCCCAATAATTTTATAAAATGAAAAAACTATTTATCCTTGTAGCTGCTGCCATGATGAGCCTTGGCTCTGCAGTAGCACAGCAGTCGGTCATTGACAAGATGATCGAGGAGAGTAACAAAAATCCACAGGCTGGTCATTTCCTCGATGTATTGACTGGTCGTTTCGGTGGTCGAATCCTGGGTTCTGATGCCTTTGAGAATGCAGAGGCTTGGATGGTACGCGAGTTTCAGAAGTGGGGTGTAGACGTGCGCCTCGAGGAGGTAGGTGAGTTGCCATACGGATTCAACCGTGATCATTGGACCGGTCGCGCCATCGGTGCTGAGGAGTTCGGCCTGCGTGACTTGCACTTCGTTACTCCATCTTACACCAGCGGTACTCACGGTATTCAGATGGGCCACGTAGTCCTTGAGCCACAGACCGAGCAGGAGTTGCAGAAGATGAAGGGTACCCTCAAGGGTGCTTGGGTTCTGGTCAACGGCACCAGCAATGGTTTCGCTATTGGCCATTCACACAAGAATGACTCTATCCGCGCTAAGGTCAAGGCTGAGAATGTCGAGATTGCTAAGCGTAACCGTGAGGGTATGATGGCTGCTCGTATGAACGGCACCGCATATAAGCCAGAGCCACTGCAGCAGTATCCAGCTCTCTATTTCGATGAGATGTGCGAGGCTGGCGTTCTCGGTTTTATCCAGAGTGCTGAGGTACCTCTCAAGGCTCATTATGACCGTGCTATGATTGACGAGAAGATCGTCACCGACTTTGATAGCCTTCCAACTCTGCCAGACATCAAGCTTGACGCTTATCAGTTCGATATTGTCAAGAAGTTGGCTCAGGAGCGTCGTCGTTTCTGGCTGGAGTTCGATATCCGCAACCACTTCAAGCTCGGACCTGTCAAGTACTACAACTTCGTAGCTGAGATTAAGGGTACTGAGTTCCCTGACGAGAAGGTTATTGCTATGGGCCACCTCGACTCATACGACGCTGCAACTGGTGCAGTAGACTGTGGTACTGGTATTTCTCCTCTCATGGAGATGGCTCGTCTCCTTGCTACTGCTGGCGCTAAGCCAAAGCGTACCATCGTCTTTGTCGGTACAGCAGGTGAGGAGTTTGGTATCTGGGGCGCTGATGGCTATTGCAAGACTCACGAGAAGGAGCTTGACAAGATCTCTGCTGTCTTCAACCGTGACTTCGGTATCGAACCACCAGTAGGTATTGCAGTTCCTGAGTGCATGTACAACGACCTTGAGGCTGTCAACAAGCCACTTGTAGACACCGCTACTGAGGCTTGGCCATTTACCTATAGCAAGGGCGCTGCTCATCGTAAGCCAGCTGGCCTCGCAGGTTCTGACTACTCGGCATTTGCTATGCGTGGCGTTCCAACCCTCGACTTCACCTGTGAGGACGTTTACGGTTTGAACTTCACCTATAGCGAGATCTGGCACACTGAGCGCGATATCCTCAACAAGCAGAACGCTGATTACATGCAGCGTACCGCTCTCGTAACTGCTATCGAGCTCCTTGGCATCGCTAACCTCGACCACCAACTTTCACGCGACGGTTTCTTCGAGGCTCCAAAGGCTGCTGCTCCAGCTAAGGGCAAGAAGGCTAAGAAGTAATACACTGGCATTACTCCTAAAATAATAATATATCCCCCCTTGTTACATGTGAAAGTACAGTAACAAAGGGGGATATATTATTTGTGAACTATTATATATTATTTGATAACTATTTATTATCCAGATAATATCCAATTCCACCGCTGATCAGCATCAGTGAAATCTCGCAGACCTTAGCGTCATACTGCACCTGCAGGAGTCGCTCTTCTGCATCGAGGAGACTCTTCTGTACCTGTCGCATGTCGAAGCCGGAGATCTCGCCGAGCTTGTATCGCTCCATGGCAATCTCAAGGTTGTCTTCGGCGATAGAGAGGTTCTGCTGTTGGAGAGCGAGGAGCTGGAGGTTGTTGTTATAGGCCTGCCAGAAGGTGGTGAGGTCAGCGTGGAGTTCAATCTCCGCCTGTTCGCGCTGCAGTTTGCGGTTCTCTATGGTAAGCTGAGCGTTGCGGCGCTCACGGCGACGATTGCCGTCGTAGAGGTTGATTCCCAAGGTGAGGCCACCGCTGAGCGCCTGGTTGTCTCGCTTCAGGACAGCGCTCTCGCCGTAGTGGTTGAAGTTATAAGCATACTGTGCATTGAGCTTGAGATATGGATAGTTGCGCGAGAGAATCTTCTTATAATCCAGTTCTGCAGACATCGTGTTCTGCGAGGCGCGGAGCAACGATGAGTTGGCGTTGAGTGTCTGCTGCCAGAGTGGCTCCAGCATCAGGTCCTCTCGAACGACGATACTGCTGTCTGGCACGCTGATCCACTGGGTGATGTTCGGATTAGACATCAGTTCATTGAGGTTGATCAACGTGTTACGCACCGTCTGCTGCTGCTTGACGTACTGTGCACTGTCCGCATTGAAGTCGACCCTGGCCAGATGGTAATCAAGACCAGAGAATCGTCCTGTCTGGTAGTTAAGTTCGGCAATACGTAGACGTTCGCGAGAGAGGCGCAGCGCATAACGATAATGAGCGCGACGGATAATCTGCTGGATATAGTTATAATACTGTGAAGTAATATCGGCGATGAGGTCCTCGGCGGCAATACGTGTGTCCGTCTCTCCTCGCTGCTCCAAGAGTCGGAGCTGGCGCAGATTGGTCTGGATCTTGAATCCGTCAAATAGCGTCCAGTTAAGTGTCGCACCTGCATTCAGACCGTAATCAAAGACGCCTGAGGTACTCGATTCCTCACCCGTAGCACGCGCTGTACTATGCTCCGACAAGGTCTCGGTAGGGCGATATGCCGCTGTCAGATCCACCGTTGGCAGCGCACCTGCATTGGCCAATGTCGCATTATTATGTGCAGCCTGCTCATCGTTGCGGACAATCTGCA
Source organism: Bacteroidales bacterium (assembly GCA_045600445.1). Lineage (GTDB taxonomy): Bacteria > Bacteroidota > Bacteroidia > Bacteroidales > UBA3663 > Liminaster. Next base: position 42,377 of record JAZRXZ010000168.1, read on the forward strand.
ACTTCAGGTTCGATTCCAAGCCGCGGCGCAGACAGTCCTGGAGCGTATATACAAGTCGCTCAGGACGCGCTGGAGCTGCCACTATGATATCCTGCGCCGATAAAGAGGCTGTGCAGCAAAGAAGTATTAAGAGATTAAATATCTTATTCATTGTCATTTGCTTTACTTCTGTCCGTCGAAATATAGCTATAGATCGCTGGTACAATATACATCGTCATAAACGTAGAGATCAGCATGCCACCCACCACGGCAATACCCATGGCGATACGCTGGTTACAACCCTCACCCGTAGCGTAAGCCAGAGGAATGAGGCCGAGGATGGTCGATGAACTGGTCATCAGAATCGGGCGCAGACGCTGCTTAGCTGCCTCACAGATGGCCGTGAATTTGTCAATTCCTGCTTCTTGTTTCTGGTTGGCAAACTCTACGATGAGAATACCGTTCTTAGCCACGAGACCGATGAGCATGATGATACCGATCTGGCTGAAGATGTTCATCGTAATGCCGTTGATCGACATAAAAATCAATGCACCCGCAATAGCCAACGGCACGGTGAGCATGATGATGGCAGGATCCTTGAAACTCTCGAACTGAGCCGCCAGGATGAGGTAGATGAGCAGGATGGCCAGGAGGAAGGCGAACATGAGGCTCGAAGACGACTCGCGGAACTCCTTAGAATCACCCGACAGTGCAGTACGGAATGTGTCGTCGAGCGTCTCTGCAGCGATACGGTCCATCTCATCGAGACCTTCGCCGATGGTGTGACCTTCGGCCAGACCTGCCGAGACAGTAGCCGCCACGAAGCGGTTGTAACGGTAGAGGCGAGGAGGAGCAATGCCGCCCTTCAGGTCAATGAGGTTATCCATCTGGATCATGGCCTGATTCTTGTTGCGGATATAGATAGACTTCAGGTCGGCTGGCTTATTGCGCTGCTGTCGGTTGATCTCACCTTTGATCTCGTACTGCTTGCCGTTCATATAGAAGTATCCCATACGCTGGCCAGAGAGAGCGTATTGCAGTGTCTGAGCCACGTCACGTGTGGTGACACCCAGGATGCTGGCTTTATCACGGTCAATAGCCAATCGCGCCTCAGGCTTACTGAACTTGAGGTTCACGTCGGCCATGCGGAACATCGGATTCTCATGTACCTTAGCCATGAAGGTTGGCAATATCTCCTGCAGCTTCTCAATGTTGGTGGCCTGCAATACGTACTGGATAGGCTGACCGCCACGACGGCCACCGAATGACGACTGCTGCTGCACAAATGAGCGCGCCTTGGTCTTCTTCGAAAGGGCCTGAGTGATCTTAGCAGCCACATCCATCTGCGAGTAGTCGCGCTCATTGATGTCCTTGAGAGTCACGCGGATGTTGCCGCTACCCGAAGTCACACGTGCGGTGATGTTGTCTGCATCGTGGCAGATAGAGTCCACTACATGGTTGACGTCCTCGGTGTAGTCGCGTATATATTCATAGGTGACACCTTCAGTACCAGAGGTATTGACAGAGATAGACGAACGGTCCTCCAAAGGAGCCATCTCAGAAGGGATGTCGTTCCATAGCCAGAGGATAATGGCTACCATCACACCAATGATAGGGATGGCCACCCAGCGGCGTTTCATCACCGCTTGCAGGCTTCGGTCATAGAGGTTGTTGAGACCAACGAAGAATGGCTCTGACCAGCGATAGAACGCGTTCTGCTGCTTGCGTCGCACCAAAATCTTGGTCGAAAGCATCGGGGTGATGGTCAATGCTGCAAAAGAAGAGATACATACCGTACCGGCTATGACGAGACTGAACTCACGGAACAGTCGGCCCGTAATACCCTCCATAAACACGATTGGGAGGAACACGGCCAACAGCGTGACGGTGGTAGAGATGATGGCGAAGAAAATCTCCTTAGCACCTTCAATACCAGCTTGGCGTGGACGCATGCCTTTCTCTATTCGCACGTAGATGTTCTCTGTCATTACGATGGCGTCATCGACCACAAGGCCTACCGAAAGGACGATGGCCAACATGGTGAGGACGTTGATGGAGAAGCCACAGACGTACATCACGAAGAATGAACCGATGAGTGAGATCGGGATGACGATACAAGGGACGAGTGTGACTCGCCAATCGCGGAGAAAGAGGAAGATGATCACGATGACGAGGAGCAACGCCTCGAAGATGGTGGTCTTTACCTCGTCGATAGAAGCGCGGATGAAGCGTGTATTGTCGAAACTGTACTTGAAGTGTACGTCTTCGGGCAGGTCTTTCTGCATCTGCTCCATACGCTTATAAACGGCATTGGCAATCTCGATATGGTTAGCACCTGGCTGTGGGACGACAGCGACACCTACCATCGGAACGCCATCCATCTTCATGTAGCTCTTGATGTCAGCAGGACCGAGTTCTGCGCGACCTACATCGCTGAAACGGATGATCTGATTGCCTGTCTGGCGGAGGATCAGGTCATTAAACTCCTTGGCCGTATGCATGAGTCCCATGGTACGGACGGTGAGCTCAGTGGTATTACCCTCGATACTGCCCGAAGGAAGCTCTACGTTCTCCTTGTCGACGGCGTTCTTCACATCCATAGGCGTGATGCCGTAGCCTGCCATCTTGACAGGATCGAGCCAGAGGCGCATACAGTAGCGCTTCTCTCCCCAGATACCGACGCTACTTACGTCAGCGATGGTCTGCAACTGCTCCTTGACGGTAAGGTCTGCAATCTCGCTGAGCTCCAGCAGGCTTCGCTTATCGCTCTGCAGGGCCACCATTAGGATAGGCATAGCATCTGCATCGGCCTTAGAGACGGTAGGAGGGTCGCAGTCACGAGGCAGGAGACGCTGTGCGCGTGACACCTTATCACGCACGTCATTGGCGGCTGTCTCAAGGTCGACCGAAAGCTCAAACTCTACGGTGATACGGCTCGAACCCTGCGAACTCACGCTTGAGAGGGAACGGATACCCGGAATACCGTTGATGTTCTGCTCCAATGGCTCCGTGATCTGATTCTCGATGACGTCAGCATTCGCACCAGGGTACGAACAGTTGACTGAGATGATCGGATTATCCACCGAGGGATATTCTCGCACGCCCAGATAGGTATAGCCGATCAGACCAAACAGGATGATGATGATGGTCATGACCAGCGCAAGGACCGGGCGGCGTATGCTAAGTTCTGAAATGTTCATTTCTAGTCTAAACTTTTTATTCCACCACGTCCAGCGTTACCGGCAATCCCATTCTCAGCTGCAGCGTTCCTGAGGTAATGATCGTATCGCCTACACTGAGACCACGGAGCACCTGTACCTCGCCAGCAGTACGTATACCTGTCACAATCTCTACTGGCATAGCCTTTCCTGCACGGTAGCAGAAGACCTTATCTACACCCATTTCTGGCACAATGGCCTCAGATGGGATGACCAGTGCATCGCCGATCTCGGCCTTCTTGAGCGTGATGCTGGCGTACTGGCCAGGAAGGAGCTTGCGGTTGCTGTTGGCATAGAGACCACGCGCTGTGAATACGTGCTGATCTCTATCTACGGCCGACTCTACAGCGTATACTTGAGCATGGAACGCCTCTTGGAAGCCTTCCACGTTGAAGTCCATATTTACACCCTTATGAATCTGAGAAGCATAACGCTCAGGTACAGAGAATTCAATCTTGAGAGGTGAGATCTTGGTGAGCTTTGCTACTACTGTGCTAGGAGTGGCGTATGCACCGACAGAGACCTGACGCAGACCGATGACTCCGTCAAACGGTGCATGCAGCTCCGTAAGCTCAATGCTGACTCTCACCCCTTCAATCTCGGCTTCGAGTGTTGCCAACTTGGTCTTAGCCTCCTCGTATGCCTCCTGGCTGGCTGCGTCTTTCTTGAGCAACTGCTCCTGACGGTATACACGGTTCTTGGCCAAATCAAGCTGTGCTGTCAGCTGCTTGAGTTTTGCCTCTAAAGGTTTGTCGTTGACCTTGGCCAGTATCTGGCCTTTGCGGACAGCAGTACCCTCAGTAAAGCGGATATCCGTAATCTTTCCTGAGGTTTCGAACGAGAGGTTGACCTCCTCATCCGGGAGAATCAGACCCGTAGTAACAAATTCATCAGTGAGGCCAGATGGCTTGATCAGTTTACCATTGACATTGAGGATTCTGTTTCCTCCTTTTCCTACACCACCCCCTCTTGTAGGAGACGGTTGGTCAGCTTTGGCAAGCTCTTCATTGACTTTTGGCTGCTGGTACCAATATCCACCAGCAATAATAGCAACAGCGGCGGCTGAGATCAGTCCCCACTTCAGTTTTTTATTCATTTAATTATTCTTTTTCTATGAAATGCGCTGCATTTCTTGTGTTTTTAATGTGATATACGATTTTAAGACTCTACTGAAAGTAGAAAGTTTAATTACAAACGATATTTTTTTATAGATGAAATGTGTTTTTGGGCGAAATAAAAGAGTCAAGGGATACAAAACATGCATCCCTTGACTCCCTAGGTTCGCCCAGCATGGGCATGTTCTAACGGGTGTAAGTCCCTAAGCCGCCCTGATAGTGGGAAGGCTACAGCCAAAGACAAGGGTGTCCGTGGCGACGCGGAATTTGAAGGAAGTCGGCGGCAAACATCTGGTCTGAC
>JAZRXZ010000169.1:0-1094 GCA_045600445.1 Bacteroidales bacterium
CCGGTGGCCATCCAGAAAGAGATTGTCTATCGTGATTCCGTGGTGCTGCAGCAGGTGGACGTTGACCATTACATCGAGATTCCGGCAGAACTGACGCCCTGGCAATCCTTCAAAATCAAACTGGGCGGCTATGCATTCGCCCTCATCATAATTCTGATAGTGTGCGCAGCTATATATTTTGTTTCACTACTTAAACCCTTCAAATTATGAAGTATCTACCTTCAATTGCCTTTGAGGAGATGTCAGGCTCCGCAAAAGGTGTTACGGCGGCCAAAACTCGTGGACGCAAGTATATCCGCAACCGCGGATACGGCGGCTCAGTCCGCACTTCCGACCAGGCATCTGTGAAAGCCATCTTCAAGCAGCTCTCACAGGCTTGGCAGTCTCTCACCAACGCCCAGATTCTGGCGTGGAACTCCGCAGCTCTCTCTGCAGAGGCCCGCTCCGTTCTCGGTACCAAAACGAAGATTACCGGTTCCAACCTCTTTATGAGGCTCAACTATTGGGTGGTCTTCTGTGGCGGCACTGTGATGGCCAATCCTCCGGCTCTCACGGGTGTTGAGGCACCTGCAGATGCAACCATCACTCTCACCGATGCGGCGTTCACTTTCAAGCTGAACTCCGTTCCTTCTGTCACCACCAACCTCAAACTCATCATCTGCGCTTCCGCTCCCCAGAGCAATGGTATCAGCCGTGCCTACAGCAAGGCAGCAGAAATCGGTGGCCCTGAGACTCCTTCAACAACGGCAGTCGACATCCAGGATGACTACGAGGCTAAGTACGGCGCAGTGTCAGCCGGCAATCCGAAAGTATTCTTCAAGTACTTTTTCGTGAATACCTCCACCGGCGAGAAGTCGGGCGATATGCTTGCAGTAGCAAAGTTTACCGCTTCTGAAAGCAACGAAGACTAGTCCGTAGGTCAAGAGACCGGTAAAATCAATACGCCCTCCGTGGAGAAATCTGCGGAGGGCTGTTCAATTATATGCGAAATTCAATTTACTGGCGTGGTCCTATGAACCTGTCGCCGTTGAAATGAATCATATGCTCAGGCGTATCTGCAAGCCAAACTTCTGTTTCCCAAGCAATATCTGCCG
>JAZRXZ010000170.1:0-1048 GCA_045600445.1 Bacteroidales bacterium
ATTCCATTCGAGGTACGAGTCCAGCAAGCATGGATAGCCTGCCTTACGGAGATTGTCCGTAGAAGCTGCCAGGTGCATAATCGGGGTACCACTTACTCGCCAATAACCCTTGCAATATCCCCATTGTCGTGCGTTGTATTCCTTGACACCACACTTGATGAGGTTCTTTATCCGGGTCTTGGGGAGTTTCCAAGCCTTCCATATACACATGCGTATTCTTCGTCTTAACCATTCATCGGTGTCTTGGCAAAGTCGTTTCATATTGGCAAGGTGATAGTACCCTACCCACCCTCGTATGTATTCTTTCAACTTCTGCTTCCTCTTTTCGTAACCCCATCCGTTGCTCCGACTCGTCAGTTCTTTTAGTCTTGACTTCATCTTTGCTTTGGACTTGGAATGTACGGTGAGTTGGCATTTGCCTTTGTGTACATAGAAGGAGTAGCCGAGGTATTTCACACCCTTGATGTATGAAACTACTGTCTTCTCCTTGTTCACTTTGAGGAATAGTTTCCCTTCAATGAATTTGGTTACTGACTCTCGTACACGTTCTGCGGCACGTTTGGTCTTGCAGAATATCATCGAGTCGTCGGCATAGCGCACATAGGGGTGTCCTCTGCGTGCGAGTTCCTTGTCCAACTCATTCAGCATGATGTTGCTGAGCAATGGACTCAGTGGTCCTCCTTGCGGAGTGCCCTCCTCGCTTGCGTGCCACAGTCCTTTGTCTATGATTCCGCTACGAAGATATTTGTGTATAAGGCTGACTACCCTGCCGTCCTTGATGGTGCGGCTGAGTATCTCTATGAGTTTGCTGTGGCTCACCGTATCGAAGAAGCGTTCGAGGTCGAGGTCAACTACATGCTTGTAGCCCTCATCGACTATCTTCTGCACTTCTCGCAATGCGTCAAGACATCCTCTTCTCGGACGGAAGCCGAAGCTTCGCTTGGAGAATTGGGGCTCATAGATTATCGTCAGTACTTGGTTGATGGCTTGCTGCACCATACGGTCAACCACAGTGGGTATTCCCAACAGGCGCATCTTGCCATTGTCC
>JAZRXZ010000171.1:0-2519 GCA_045600445.1 Bacteroidales bacterium
CGTTGATATCAAGGTAGACGAAAACAACAAGCCTGTTGAGGTTGAAAAGGTTGACGGCAAGACTGCTGCTCAGTGTGGCGCGGTTGCTGTTGGTGATAAGTGGTATGCTTTGGCTGACACTAAGATCATTGGCGACAACAATACTACTGCAGAGTACCTCGTTAGCCCATCACTCGGTGTAACTCTCGATGGTATTGCAGAGCTCTCATTCCTCGGCAACCAGGCTACCAATGCTACCCGTGCTATTGGTGCTGCTCCTATCAAGGTTGTTGAGGCATTGCCTATTAAGGATGGCGTACTTACCTTGAAGCTCGCTAAGGTTAGCGCTGATAACACTATCCTTGGTACTGGCTATGAGGAGTATGGTTCATATTTTGGTGGTCCAGAGTTCCCAATCGTATCATTGAAGGCTACTCTTGCTGAGGATGTCCTCACTGCAGAGGAGAAGGAGGCTGGTACTGAGGTTAATGTTTACTCAGACTGGACCCGTCTTACTGAGACTACATTGACTCCTTACATCGCTAATGCACAGGCTGAGAACCGTACAGATAAAGGTGTGCTTTTGCATGATATTTATGGTTCTACTCTTTGTTCTCACTATTGGCACTACACTGCTATCTACAATGCTAGTTATTCTATTGAAGGTGGCGTTCCAGAAGGTAAGACTGAGCTCGATTTGACCTACAATCCTTGGTATTCTGATTACCGCAACGAGTATTATGTAGGTGTTAAGCATGTCTACAAGACCGATCTTGATCTTTTGGATGTTGTAACTGTTTGCGCAATGGAAGGCAGCGTTGATGCATGGCATGATCATGACAATGTTGACGGCAAGGAGATTAAGAACTATGCAGAATATGGTCTTGAGTTTGAGTTCCATATCATGCCTTACCTCCTTAAGAATAATGCTGAGACTGTTGATGCTACTCCACAGGAGAAGTTTGCTAAGCTTGCAGAGGATGGTCATACTTTGATCCCAACTTCACGTGATGGTGAGGCATACAATGCAGACGCTGTAACCCGTACTCCAGTCATCCAGGCTGTTTTGAAGGATAAGAACAACGATAAGGTTGTTGATGTTCGTTACTTCAAGGTTCAGTGGACTGAGGACGTTCCAAGTGCTCAGGTTTGGAAGGATATCACAGTTAAGGATGTTCCATTCGCTTGCGATTTGTATGAGCAGTACATCCTTGAAGAGGATATGAACTACCTCTATGCTCACATTATTGAGGGTGGTATGAAGCCTAAGCAGTTCCACGATCGTTATGATCAGATCTTCAATGAGGGTAACGGCTATACATTCTTTGCATACAACTATACCAAGGCTGACAAGTCTGTAGTTTCATACACTGCAGAGGAGATTATGGCTCTCATGCAGCAGAACAACACTGCAGAACTTGATAAGTTGGGCTTCGGTTATGCTTATGATCGAACAGTTGCAAATAAGCTTGGTCAGTCACACACCGTACTTGTACAGGTTAATGCTAACGATTATCGTGTTAAGCAGGCTGAGGAGAAGGACTTCACCATCAAGGGTGTATTTGCATTCACTTCTAGTTCACTTGACAACATCGTAGTAGTTCCTGTAACTATGGATGTTAAGGCTGGTACTGTTGTTTATGACTACACCTACAATAAAGATTGGTGGGAGGGCGACATCAGCGCACCAATGGCAGATATCAACAAGTATCGTCCAGTCAACCCAACTCAGCTCCTTGATAACAAGTATGGTACACCTCAGGAGTACAAGAATACTCAGTTGAGAGGTAACCTCGCTTGGGGCTATCAGAAGAACAATGTTGTTCCTACTACTATCTATAAGTTGCTTGCTCACTACAAGAATGGTGTTGAGATTAAGTGGGATAACAACGATTGGAAGAATGAGGAGAAGACTTCAGACATTATCTTCGATAAGGATCGTCTTGGTGAGCTTCCTTCACTTGACTTCTATCCACTTCTTCAGAAGGATGATAATGGTAACGTTCTCGTTCAGCACGGCTGGGCAACTAATGGTAAGTATCTCTACTATGCACCAGTAGAGCTTTCTGGCGACAACAAGGGTAAGGTAACTCAGGCATACGATGCTGATGGTTCAGTTGTAGCTGCTCGTATCGATGGTGCAGATGTCTTCCTTGTAGATAACCAGATGGAGGATAATACCACTGCTGGTATTTACGAGATCGTTCAGGAAAATCATCCTGAGGAGCACTTCCCAACTCCTGCAGCACTCCTTCTCGTAGGTCAGAAGGCACCTGTCAAGGTTGTCGAGACCGCAGATTGCTTCAGCTCAGATTTCGATAAGTATTATGTATACTTCATCGATCCATTGAAGAAGAATGACTTTGAGAGTGTAATTCCTCTTGAGGATATCCATCATTCAGGTGATGCTGGTAAGGTTAGCTCATTCACCACTTCTTATTCTCTCAAGGAGCGCTATGGTGATAAGACTACCATCTATCCTTTGGGTATCACCAAGAACATGGAGAATCCTGAAAAGACTTCTTCTGCTAAGAAGGTTT
>JAZRXZ010000172.1:0-10305 GCA_045600445.1 Bacteroidales bacterium
AGACGGAAGGTAACAGGCAGCATGTACTTTACACGTACTGGTTTGCCACGCTGCTTACCAGGCTTCCACTTAGGCATTGACTGAACTACGCGCTTAGCCTCCTTAGTAAGATCCTCAGAAGGAGAACGCATCTCCTGAATATCAGTAACCGAACCATCCTTCTCAACGACGAATGACAAAGTTACACGACCCTGAATACCGTTCTCAGCAGCGAATGCTGGGTAGCGGAGGTTCTTACTGATGAACTCCATAAGAGCCTTGGTACCACCTGGGAACTCTGGCTCCTGCTCTACAACGGTGAAGATCTGGTTAGCCTCAGCCTCCTCCTCTTCAACAGGTGCTTCTTCTACTGCCTGAACGATTTCAACTACAGTGTTAGCATCATCCTCGGCACTCTGCATCTCGATTTCTGCAACTTCTACGTCATCTTCTACAACGGTGAGCTGCTCGATAACGTCAGGCATTGGAGGTGGTGGTGGAGGTGGTGGAGGGGTGTTCTGAACGGTCATTACTATCTCCTCTTCTTCTTCCATTACAGCATCGCCAGCGCCATTATAGACCTTGCGATAGGTGGCATTAGTCCACTCGAAAGCAATGAAGAGGATAGCAAGAATAGCCACAAGACCTGTAAGAGCATAGGTAGTTTTTCTAGGCTCAAGATCTACTTGGGGGTCTTTCTTGATTTCCATGTTACTTGTTTAATTGGTTAAAAACTCTGCACAAAAGTAGGCATTTTTTTATAGGCAACCAAAAAAAACTGCTATTTTTTTACTTTTTTGTTCAAAAAAATTGCTTTTAACACGAAAAAGGGGTACTTTTGCATACAAATTAAGTGCAATCCACGTTTCTTATTGTGGCATTCGCATTTCATTGCCACTCGTAAGACATGACAAATCGAAGATACTTGACGGCCTTGGCGGCTTCACTGACTTTTATCTTTACCCAGGCGCAGGAGGTGTCGGGTTATGGATATTTGGAATTACCAGTGTCAGCGCGCGGTCTTGCCTTGGGCGGAACGAGTATCAGCGTGGTCGAACCAGATCTCTCTCTGGCTGAGCAGAACCCTGCGCTTCTCTGTCCACAGATGGAAAAGCAGGCGATACTTGCCTACACCAATTATCTGGCAGGTGTTCAGATGGGATATGCAGCTTATGCAGATCGTTTCCTGGAGGTCGGTGGATGGTCTGCTGCCATGCGTTTTGTTGATTATGGTCATTTCGATGGGTATGATAGCCAAGGACTCTCAACCGGATCTTTCTCAGTAAAGGACCTTTGCTTGGAAGGGGCTATCGGTTATCCGCTTAATGCCCGTTGGAACATCGGCGCTCAGGCCAAGTTCCTATACACTTCTTACGAGAGTTACAATGCTTTTGCCCTGGGAGTAGATCTGGGAATGAATTATTATAATGATGTCACAGGCAACTCTTTTTCTTTGACTCTGACCAATCTTGGAGGTCAGTTCAAAAGCCTCTATGAAGAGCGGCATCAGAAACTTCCGACCCAGTTAAATGTCGGCTGGAGCCGAGAACTCCTGCATCTGCCTTTTTGCATCTCGGTTACTGCCTATCATCTGCTCGATTGGAATCAGGAGTATGTCGATGGCAATGGGCAGAAGCAAAAATACTCTGCTTCGGAGCAGGTGCTCAATCACTTGATCTTCGGCCTTGAATGGACGGCTGCGCAGAATTTCTGGCTGGCTGCAGGTTACAACTACCGTCATCAACGCCGCTTCAGTGGCCAGGGAGGTTTCCTTCGCGGTTTGTCGATGGGAGCAGGAGTGAAGTATAATGCATTTAATTTCCAGGCAGGCTATGCCAGTACCAATTTGGCTGACGGCACGCTGACCTTACAATTAGGATACACCTTTTAAATATATATGAAAAAGATCACTATAGCAATTGACGGCCACTCTTCTTGTGGCAAAAGTACGATGGCCAAGCAGCTGGCTGCTGACCTCGGATATATCTATGTCGATACGGGCGCGATGTATCGTGCTGTTACTTTATATGCTCTGCGCAACAATCTGATGAATGCTGAGACCAAGGAGATCAATACAGAAGCGCTCCAGCAGCAGATCGATGACGTGAAGATCGGTTTCGTGCTCAACGAACAAGGCCAGAAGCAGACCGTCCTCAACGGAGAGGTCGTAGAGCAGGAGATCCGTCAGATGCTGGTCAGCAATTGTGTGAGCCCTGTGGCCGCTCTCGGTTTCGTCCGCTCTCATCTAGTTGCTTTGCAGCAGAAAATGGGAGAGGAAGGCGGCATTGTCATGGATGGTCGAGACATCGGTACCGTTGTGTTCCCTAATGCAGAACTCAAGGTCTTCGTGACAGCTTCTGCCGAAGTACGTGCACAACGTCGTCTGGCAGAACTCCAGGGCAAGGGCGATACAACCACCACTTTTGAGGAGGTGCTGAAGAACGTCGAGGAGCGTGATTACATCGATACACATCGCGAGGTCACTCCTTTGCGCCAGGCAGAGGATGCCAGATTGCTCGATAATTCTCACATGACCATCCCTGAGCAAAACGCGTTGCTGCATCAGTGGGCCATGGAGGCAATTGGAGAATAATAGAATCACTTCATTCTTTTGTTTATGCAAATTACCGTTGACGAGCAAAGCGGATTCTGTCCGGGTGTGGTCAGTGCTATCCGTAAGGCGGAAGAACAGCTGTCGCAGGCCGACAACCTCTACTGTCTGGGAGATATTGTCCATAACAGTGAGGAGGTCAACCGCTTGGAGCAGCAGGGTCTCAAGACCATCGACCATGAGCAGATGGCACAGATCCATGACGCCAAAGTGTTGCTCCGCGCTCATGGTGAACCGCCTTCTACCTACCAGCTGGCAGAGCAGAATGGCATTGAGATCATCGATGCGACCTGTCCGGTAGTGTTGCAACTCCAGAAGCGCATCAAGAAGGTCTATGATGAGGAGCCAGGTGTGCAGATTGTCATCTTTGGCAAGAAAGGACATGCAGAGGTCAATGGCCTGGTAGGGCAGACCCAGGGTTCTGCCATCGTGGTTGAAGGCCTCTGTGACCTGGATAAGATCGATTTCTCCCGTCCGGTCCGCCTCTTCAGCCAGACAACGATGCCCGTCGATACCTTCTTCCGTCTGGCAGAGACCGTCAGTGAGCGAATGGTCGATCCGAGCCAGTTCATCTATAAGGATACCATCTGCCGACAAGTGGCCAACCGAATCCCGCATCTCAAGGAGTTTGCTCGTCAGCATGATGTCGTCCTCTTTGTCAGTGGCAAGAAGTCGAGCAATGGAAAGGCGCTCTTTGGCGTCTGCCAGGAGGTAAATCCTCGCAGCTACTTCGTCAGTCATCCTGACGAGATCCGTCTGGAGATGACTCAGAATGCAGAGTCTATTGGCATTTGTGGAGCTACCTCTACACCGAAGTGGCAGATGGAACAGGTGGCAGTGGCTTTGTCGGCTGTGAGTTCCGATACTCACAACTCTAAACTCTAATCTTTCAACCCTAAACTATATAGTGTTATGTCAGAGATCAAAAGCGTAGGTATTCTCACCAGTGGTGGAGATGCCCCTGGCATGAATGCGGCTATCCGTGCCGTCACTCGTGCTGCAATTTACAATGGTTTGCGTGTTTTCGGTATCCGTCGAGGCTATCAGGGTCTCATCGAAGATCGTATTGAGGAGTTCCGCACTCAGAACGTGAGCAACATTATCTCGCGTGGTGGTACTATCCTCAAGACTGCTCGCTCGGCTGAGTTCAAGACTCCAGAAGGCCGTGCTAAGGCTTATGAGAATATGCAGAAGCATGGCATTGACTCACTCGTCGTCATCGGCGGCGATGGTTCTATCACCGGTGCTTCTTTCCTCGCCAAGGAGTATGACGTGCCTATCGTCGGCCTTCCTGGTACCATCGATAATGACTTGGCTGGTACAGACGTTACCATCGGCTATGATACCGCTATGAACACCATCATGGATTGTGTCGATAAGATCCGTGATACTGCCACCTCTCACGCTCGTCTCTTCTTCATCGAGGTCATGGGCCGCGATGCTGGCTTCCTTGCGCTCAATGGTGCGATTGCTACTGGTTGTGAGGACGTAATCATCCCAGAGGAGAAGACTCAGTATGAGCAGCTCAAAGAACTCGTTGCCAATGGTTTCCGTAAGAGCAAGTCTTCGGCAATGGTCATCGTGACCGAGAGCAAGGATCCTAATGGTGGCGCCATGGGCCTGGCTCAGAAGATGAAGGAGGAGTTCCCTGACTACGACGTCCGTTGCTCTATCCTTGGCCACCTCCAGCGTGGTGGTTCTCCTACAGCTGCCGACCGTATTCTGGCTAGCCGCACCGGTTATGCAGCCATCGAAGCATTGATGCAGGGTCAGCGCAATGTGCTGATTGGTATCCATAATGACCATATCGTCAACGTTCCTTTCGCAAAGGCTATCAAGAAGGATAAGCCTATCGATCCAGAACTCCTCACTGTACTCCGCGTATTGTCTATTTGATATGAAACCATTCGCAAAAAAACTCTCCATCGTTGCTCTGGCAGTGCTTTTACCAGTATTGTCCTGGGCCGATTCCTATTGCCCGAAGAAAGGCGAGGAGTTCGTATTCTATCCAGTGTCGAAGGTCTACAAGCAAGTGATCAAGGGTTACGACTGTTTCTATGTGCCAGAACTGGCATATAAGAACGGCCAGACCTATCCTGAGCGAGAGTACCGATTCAGAGTTGATGCGAATGGTGTGACGCCTTATAGCGAGATTGAGGGGCATACCTTTGTGCTGGAAAATGCACTCAAGGAGAACTCTGACAAGCCAGTCAGTCAGCAGAATTTCCTCTGTTTCCTGGTGCGAGATGATGGTGAGCGTCTTTTGCTTCGCATTCCTTTCGTACGTAAGTCAACGGATAACACCTTGACTCGTGGTATGACCGTGATCCTCAATGAGAAGAACTCGTTCCGTACGGGTCCGTCGCTTTGTCTGATCAATATTCCAGCCTGCCCTGTCAGCCAGTTGGAGAAACTTTCTGGCCAGATGGCAGGTCAGACCCTCTCGCGCCAGACGGGTCGTGACGTGGATATGACGGTAAGTACGCTGGTCAAGTATCTCAATAAAGATCTGGGAGATGAGATCGTTCGCTCAACTTCTGTCTATTGTGATTCCGTCAGCTTCGTCGATGTCAAGGGCTACGTCTTCCGTCAGCCTCTTGCTTTCGGTAATCTTAAAGGAAGGAAGATCAAGTTGCCAGTGTTTGATTTCCGCGGAAATGGTGAATCTGTTTATGGTTCGTATTTCAGCATCAATACGGTGTTCCGTGCTCCTGCTGAGAACAAACCTTTATTGGCCGAAAATACCACCAAGTCTGTTTTGGCGTCGGAGCCTGAGGTAGAAGAGACTCCTAAACCAGTTGTTGAAGAGCCAAAGCCTGTCGTTGTTGAGGCTCCTAACCCTGTAAAGGTAGAGGAAGCTACCGTTGTTGCTAGCACCGACAAGAAACAGAATACAGAAGAGATTTCTTATATAATTGAGGAAGTGCCAGTAGAAACGAATCTTTGGGTGATTGACGAAAAACCAAAGAATCTCGTGGCTGAAAATAAGATTGAGGCCAAGGCAGTAGAGATTCCAAGCCAGCCAGTAGTTGTCAAGAAGGTCGCTGAACCAAAGAAGGTCGCTGCAGCCACTACAACGACTCCTGTCGCACCTGTAGAAATCAGAGCTCCAGAGATTTCCGTTAAGTCAGAAGGTCCAGATCCGGAGATCCAAGAACGTCTGGCCAAGGAGCGTCTCGCAGACCTTACCAAGCGTTTCGGTGCCAAAAATGCTAAGATCATTGCAGACGGCAAAGTCGGCATCGGATTCACGCAGGAGATGTGTAAGGAAGCTCTCGGAGAGCCTGACTACATCAACACGACACAGAATATGTTCACCACTCTTGAGCAGTGGGTCTATGGACATGACTTGTATCTGTATTTCCAGAAAGGAAAGTTGCAGTCAATTGATGAGTTCTGATCATCCTCTTCGGTTATACCATGCCAAAATGAACCAATGTTCAAAAAAAATTGGAGAATATAGTTATATTATAATTTAAAATGTGTATATTTGAACATTGAAATGTCATTCAACAGACTAAAATTGCGAAATCGCGGCTAGAATAATCTATAGGCACGATTTTGGCTTCAATAGAAGAAAAGGCATGTGACACTATTGCAGGGGAAATTGCATAAATTTGGAAATTTGTGACACGAATTGCGACACAAAAGATTTGTCAGTAGAAAATTTGTGGAGGTCAAGGAAAGGCCGTATCTTTGTGGCAGGTTAAACAAAAAATCAGTTCATCATGCCAAACTACAAGAAACTTTTATCTTCTAAGGTACGCGAGGATGGCCGTTCTCAGATTATCGTACGTGTGGACGTATCGCGTACTAACCGCCCTCAATTGAAGACGGGCGTATGGGTACTGCCAGATCTCTTTAACGTTAAGAAGGGTGGCATCGACATCCCGAAGCGCAGTAAGTTCAACATGCCTCGCTATGAGGAAGCAACCAAGGCACAAGCCGATCTCGATGATTTCTGCCTGAGGGTATCAAAGATCATCAATGCAGGTGATGAGGCAGGAATATCAATCAATCGTGAATGGATCGAGCGTGTCCTTGCCATCGGCTTCGATGGAACAACGCCCATCGAAGAACTCTGCGTCCAGAATGCAGATAACTATGTCTCGGGGAATAAGGCCAAAGACAAGAAGTCGTCAACGAATGACCCTACGGGAGAATTGCGTCTGTATGACTATTGCCAAGGCTATATTGATGCACATGACATAGTCGGAGGTTATGCTTCTTCATATAATAATCTTGGACGTATCCTTGGCCGCTTTGAGATGTACCAGCAGAGCTTGGTCAATCCGAGTTTTCGATTATTCCCGTCCAAACTATCTGGCCAGGATCTTGAGAACTTCCGCGATTTTGTACTTAATGAGTCTGAATTAGCGGAGAAGAATCCTATGCTTTGGGGGAAGCTGACAGCTAAATATCCTGTAAATGCGCATCCTAAACGTGTGATTCAGATTCCGCCTAAACGAGGGACAAACTATGTCAAAAGTTTGCTCCATCTGGTCAGTTGTCTCATGCATTGGCTCAATGATACCGAGGTCGTGACCAACAATCCTTTCAAGAAGATTGAGATTGGTACAGTTGTATATGCAACGCCTATCTACATTACGACTGCGGAGCGTAACACCATTGCATCTTTTGATCTGAGCAAGGAATCATCAACCATACAGGAAGTGCGCGACATCTTTGTATTCCAATGTTTGGTTGGTTGCCGTGTATCTGATCTGAGAAAGTTTACGATGGCGAATATCAATGGAGGGTTCTTGGAATATATCCCGATGAAGACCCGCAAGAAGTCAAATCAGGTACGTCCTCGTATTCCATTGTGCGACCAGGCCAAGCAGATTATTGACCGTTACGAGGAGTTTCGAAAGAGTGACAAGAAAGGCTTGCTTCTTCCGTTTAAGGAAATCAGTGTTTACAATGATAAAATTAAGCGTGTCTTCAAGCTTTGTGGAATCACACGACCAGTCTCTGTCCGAGATCCTAAAACAGGTGACATTGTCATGAGAACTATCGATACCATCGCATCAAGCCACATGGCACGTCGCACCTTTGCAGGCAACGTGTATAACAAGGTGAAGGATCCGAACATCGTCTGCAAGATGACTGGTCACGTCGAGGGTAGCCGTGCCTTTTCCCGTTATCGCAAGATTGATGATGAGGTGCTGATTGATGCAGTGAAGGCTATAGTATAAAATCGCAGAATTGGTTAATTTTCAGAGTAGGGGCTGCCAGTAGCTTGTTGTTGCCACTAGCAGCCCCTATTTGTATTTAACGACCTGTAGGTGAGCAGACTCTTCAGCCAGAGACTACAGTTCTATTGCTCTGAACCTTTCTTGTAGCTCGTTAATCTTCATCATCAATTCCTCGAATGACAGTGAGTCTGCATAGATAAAGCTCCTCTGCATCTCCTTATAGTCGGATTCGTAGTTTGAGCGAAATTCCTCTGGTGGGAGTATTGTTATTGCCGATGGCAGTTCCTTGGCGTAATCCACATAGCCGACATGGTAGAACTTTTCTCTGTGAGTAACGATTTCCTTGTACAGTTCTGCATCATTCAGAGCCTTTTCGGCATATTCTGTTCGCATCAACTTCTCTAGGTCATAGAAATGGCGTGTCATACGTCTGGTGCGCGGTTTGTCCTTCTGAAACTCTTCACACAACAGGAACGCCTTCTCCAAGAATGTACGTGCAGGACTGACGGTCTTAATCTGCATAGTATAATCTTCATCCACGGTTATATCATCTTTGGCAAATGCCTGAGAGATCAGCGATGAAATAAGTTTCATTTCAAATGGTTCAGCCATGGATAATACGCTTATTTCTATCTTGACCTCTGGGGCAGCATACGACTCGTTGTTGCTATAGAGAGAAGGGTATCTGACAAAGATAACGCTCGGATCTTTGTCATGGTCAAGCCTTACGGAATCTCCAATTTCATCAGTCAGTTCATTTTCTCCAACTACGACAACACCCTTCAACCCCATTTCGCTCAACTTGTTTGTCAGTTCTTCTTTGAGGTTGCCCAGAATGAAGTCCTGCCCCTTTTCTCTAAGATGATGTATCTGAGTGTTGCTGGTGCAGTTTGCACACTTCTCACCCTTGACATTCAGGAAGAAACTGCGGTCGAGAGCAAGATCAATATCCTCACTGAATCGGTTTATGATGTCCCAACCCTTACTCAGGCTTGTTCCTCCTTTGAACAGCAGATACTCTGACACACTTGTGTGGAACAACGCATAGAGCACGGCTGTAACCCACCAGTCCTTTTCTGCCGAAGCTTCATCTATGTTGCGCTCGCTGACAACACGCTGTATCATTACTTTTCTTTCCGCAATGGGAAAGTCTATCCATTTACTCATTGCTCTTTGTCGGTTTGTTTCTTGTGATTAATTGTCTGATCCATACTGGAGCCAAGAGCAGATCATGCTCAAAAGTGGATTCTTCCGGATTCTGTGACAGCAAATAGGTGATTCGCTTTTCGTCATCTGGAGTAATGTTATTCTCGCCAATGCTTCTTAAGGCTTGTACGAGTTCTGGCATCAGCTTCCCTTTGTATGCGAAATTCTTTGGTACACCATGCTTCAGGGTCACGGTTCTTCCTCCAAACTTTAACTGGCGTGGAGTACCAGACGTAATGAAACTTATATTCATCGGTATCTGTGTTGAGAAGCCAAGCTTGTTCTCTGCCGTTTGTCCCGTAGGGATAACCTTTGCCTTATCTCTTTTTGCAATCTGGACGACAATCTCTGTAGCCGTTGGATATAGTATTCCAAAAGGTGTTTTACGAGCCTTTACATATATGCCTTTAGCAATGCGCGATATAATGCCTTCTTTCTCAAAAATAGCCAAAAGCTTGGTTACATATTCTACATTGTACTTGGGGAAAGAAGATACCATAAACACCTCGCCGTATTTACTGCGAGTTATCTGCGTTCTTATTTTCTGATATACAATCTCTTTCATTGATGTAACCTTCAAATCTAAGTCGGAATAAACCAACTTTTTTCCGACCGCAAAGGTAGTGTTTTTTTCTCAAACCTCCAACTTTTATGGCGAATAATTATCTTATTCGATACTTTTTTAGTGAAACTGTACCGTTTTAGAACCAAAACACATGGCAGAGGTAGCTAAATGAACTTGAATATTCACCATAATATATTAACAATACAACCACCGACAACCATTGCCAACAGGCGGATATTTAGTCAATCAAAAAACTATTCTCTTTTATTATTACATTTTCTCAATTGTGTAATCTTTTAGTCATACACAAGTCCAGCCTGAAATGTTGCGCTAGCCTTGGTCCTGTTTACTTTTCCATCTCCATCCGGCGATACTATCAGGTTAAAGTTCGAAAAAGTACCTGGAAGGACTGAAATATAGATATTGCGAGAGCTTCCTGTCTATGAAAATTAAGTTGTGATTCTGATTATTTATGAAAATTTCACGATGAATTTATTAAATGAAATTACCATTACAATGTTTATTTTATTCTCTACACGTTTTTTTTATTCAAATTAGTGCATTGTATTGATATTTTTACGTTATTTGCACATTAATAATCATAAGTAACTACTCAGCACCCCTATGATAATTCGTCCTATCAAGACAAATGCAAAATTGTGTCATGCCGAGATTGCACTGTTTCTGCCAAATTGAGGCGAATGGAATACGGTTTGACGCATTTGCGCCCCACATCATTTAAGTTA
>JAZRXZ010000173.1:0-1268 GCA_045600445.1 Bacteroidales bacterium
TGTTATGTCTGTTTCTCCTTTTCCTCATCCAGATCCACCTCCTTCGGTGGATGTATGCCGAACTTCGGGCCCTGCTGCTGGCTGGCAAGGATCACGTCCTGGTAGTCTTCCATGGACATGTCACTCAGATAGCCTTTCTCCTGTGTTTCCAGCTGCTCTGTCTCAGAAGCGGCCTTCTTCTCTGCCTCGGTAGGTTCCTTAGGAGGTTCAGGCTCATCCTGCTGTTCTCCCTCATCAGGCTCCTCTTCGGCCTGCTGCTCCTCTTCATGCGGAGCGACAACCGGTTCTGGTACCACGGTAGGCTGCTCCTCATCCTGCATGTCATCGACCTTGAACGTCTCGCCATGACCCGTGTCCTTCTTCCCCATCTTATGCAGGTCGAACCAGATGACCACTGCATAATAGATCACGATAATCAACGTGAAAACGGTAGCAAAAATTCCAAATGGACTCATCTTATATAATATATTATTGTTACAACTTCAATAGCTCATCTTCTGCTCCTGCTCGGCAGGATACTGGAGGTATTGCCCGAAATAACGGAAAGCAAGGTCATTCAGCCTGTCATCACTCTTCATCGCCGCCGTCCCCTCCTTCTCTGATACTCGCTCAGAGAGAACGGCCTTGCCATCGACCTTACCCTCCAGCCACAGCGAAGAGCCCTCATCCGTCCAGCGACGGCTTACCTTCAGATCACTGAACCGTGATTCTTTATATCGTGTGGCCAGCTCTACCAGAGCCTTCCGACCCTTATCAGATGTCACATACACCCTGCCATCCTGCAAGGCATGGACATCCTCCAGTTTGTTGAGCATACTCAGAGACACATGCTTGGAAAGAGGTGGCATCGTGACCTGCTTGCGGTTCACACAGTAGTCACCCTTGTTGAAGACCGAATAGCTGAAAGGAGTACTCCAGCCGACGATGGGCTTTCCGTTCTGAACGGTCATATCACGAGGCTTACCTCCTTCCGTCCGCTCCATGACTACACCCAGGCCAGTGAACTCACCGAAGATCCTGCTCGTATAGTCGCAGAAATCCGTGGCATTGTCACCCGTATATCTTACATAGCATAGTGTGTTGCTCATACTTTGTCTTCCTGATTGACCTTGTCCTTCATCTTCACAATCCTGTCCATGATAAACTCAAAGCACGGAGTGACACACTCTCGCTCGACAGGATTAAGATATAATGTACTGCGTCGCTGCATACATACCCTGTCAGGTATCATAGGAGCAAGCGTCGCTACCTTTTTGATTGCTGCCTCC
>JAZRXZ010000174.1:0-34221 GCA_045600445.1 Bacteroidales bacterium
TTCGTCAGACCAGATGTTTGCCGCCGACTTCCTTCAAATTCCGCGTCGCCACGGACACCCTTGTCTTTGGCTGTAGCCTTCCCACTATCAGGGCGGCTTAGGGACTTACACCCGTTAGAACATGCCCATGCTGGGCGAACCCACAAAAACCCCACTTACACGGTGTTGTGTAAGTGGGGTGTAAGTGTGGTGTAAGTGCTATAATTCCGGGGTTACAAAACGGTGTGCATCATAAGCCATGATCAGCGCTGCATGAAGTCTCGTATCTGGTCAGCATATCCGCTCAGGTCAGTCGTCTCATAGGAGAACTCCTTGGGTCTGGAACCCTTGACCCAGTTCTTAAACGACTGTTCTGACACCGTCAGGCCCAGCTCCTTCTTGAAGACCTCATACGGAGTCTCTTTACGTATCACCGGATAGTCTAAGGCTGCACGTATGGGTGCCAGCTGCTCTTTGGCCCTGGCTTCGGTGTTGACTTCATTCTGCAGCCAGCTGATCACATCCTTTGCCTTGTTGAGCAGATATACGTGAGATGCCAGCGGGTGCAGGCGCGCATAGGCCAGCACCGCCTCATGATCGTCAGTAGCATCCTTCGCCAAACTCACCACATCGTCGTCAAACATATCGAGCAGCTGCTGGGTCTCATCGCTCAGTGGGATCTTAGCCGAACTGAGCAACTCCATAATGGTCATCTTGATATAGCCTCGCTTCTTCACGTCTTTCTTCTTAGTGAGCTGCAGATATCTGAATATGTGCTTACCCAGGTCCTCCTGTCCAGTCATGCCAGCCAGCTTCTCTTTGAGCAGACGGTTCTCAGCTTCTAACTGCTGACAGTATGCCACCTCCTGCTTCATATTGTCTATGCCGCACAAAGTAATCTCCTCTCCCGAGATGAGCACTATGTCATAGTCAGAGAAATATTCTGGCATCACAGCATCATAGCGCTCATGGCCGAAGCTATCCAGGCTACAATGACACTCCAGCCAGGCCTCTTTCATGTAGGCAAGTACCTGCTTCTGAATTTCTTGGCGCAGTAAAGTTACATTCTCTTCGCTATCAGGCACCTGAAGCGAACTAAGTATCTGACATACAACATACTCATCAAAGTCATTGGTTAAAGTTTTCAACTGTGCATGGCTGTATCTCTTCAGCATCTCAAGGCTGGTTATTTTGGCTACGATACGGTTCTTAATTTCGATGGTCATATAATAAGTTAAAATAAAAACCCGCAAATGTAGAGATAATTTTCAGATCCAGCAAATATTTTCCCGAAAATAATCGTTTTTTGTTGATAACTTACAGACAAGGTCAAGGACCGTTATTGCCTGATTATTGCTTTTAATTGGTGCTTAAGCCCGCCGTTTTAGAAATACTCTTTTACTGCAAACTCAAACTGCTCGATAAATATCTTTTTGAATGCATACAGATTATTCTGCTCATAGAAGATAAGCATTGCCTTTTTATAGTCAATTGAATCAACAGAGCGGAAACTGAGTGGGCAGTAACCATTGGCTATCAGAATCGCATTGCTGGTAATACGAGCAGTTCGCTTATTGCCATCCGAGAATGCCTGGATATAAGAAAGAAGCACAAGTGTCAGCAGCGCTTTCTCAAATACACTATCTCTGCTGTTAATCAGATTGCACGAGTCTTGCATCGCCTCACGAATCTGGAACTCATTGTCCAAAGGTCGGTAATTGGTTCCTGTAATACCTACACGACGATGACGGATGCCTTTATCCACCGAAAGACCTTCAGTAAGAAGTGTGTGGATATCCTCAATATGACTGACGGTCAGTTCCTGAAGGTAATCGGGATTGTCAAGGATGAAACGCAAGGCGTACTTGTGGTTGAGAAGCATAGTGGCCTCCTCCTGTGTCTTGCCATCGGCTGTCTTGCTCTCTCGGAGCAGTCGTTCTGTCTCGAGCAGAGAATAGGTATTGCCCTCAATCTGTGAAGATTTCCAACTGAGGTCAATGCCAAGGCGCTCCATCTCCTTGTTATACTCATTCTGAGACATTTCTGCCACATGCTGGCGGAATTCCGCCTGTAGCGCCAGAAGATGCGCCTTCTCCTCTTCAGTAAATAGCGAAACCTTCGGCATCTGTTCGTTGATCAGTGCAAAATTAAACGATGTCTGCACCTTACGATCATCAACATCCTGAGCAAAGTAGGTATCAAGACTGAGTGGCATAAGAAGATGAGCCTGATCAGAAAGACTGTATCGAGTAGCCCTAGCTTTCCCTTCTACAACCACATCTCCCTGCTGAACCAATATCGCAAGCTGGCGTTTAAGCGTGGCTTCGCTGAACTCAAGGCCAGCACCATGAGCAATATCATCTCGCGATGACATCGGGTTATAATGCAAAAATTGAAGAATTTCTCTTGATATATCCATACTAGCATAATTAAATCGGCGCAAATATAGCCATTTTTGCCCGATTATCGGCTCAATGTGAGCCTAAAAATCGCTAAAAACAGACTAATTTGAGCCGATTCTATTTATTTTGCCACTTATGACCGGTTTTTTGACGAAAGAAGGTTGTGATTACCAAAGTCAATTGTAACACAATAACCGTTACAAAAAACACAGAGGGTAAAGGTGACTCCTGAGGTCTATAAATTAATTAATATAATTAACCAATTTATAGGGGTTACAAGGCAGGGATGGGTGCCTCAATTTTGTAACTGATATCGTGTTACATTGGAGTTGTGTTGGGGGTGTTTTCCTATTTCAGTATAAGACATTTTGGGAAAGGAAAAATATATTATATTTTTTGCCCGAAAAATTTGGAAGTCTCAGAAAAATTACGTATCTTTGCAGCGTTTTTCAGAGAGTCGTTAAGAGGTGGCAAAAAGAGGCATCAGAGATGACCGGGCCCTAACATCAGTGATGACCGAAGCCAGCCATCAGTAATGACCAGAAAAACACACATTCCGGGGCTTGCCCCGCGCTTTGACCGAGCACAGATGCAGACACGACCTTAACTATGATAACTGTGCTCAGAATAACCAAAAACTATGATTAATTACAGTATTGTGATGCGTCCGGTAAACGCAAACCTTTTCCAGATCAACGCGGCTAAGGGCCGCATCAAGGCAGCCGAGGAGAATCAGCAGACCCCTGACCCTGCCGACGTGGCACTCGTAGCCACCGAGAAACTCAACGCCTTTGCTTCGGCTCAGTACAGCGACGTGATGACCATCGAGAAATTCGCACGTCACATCGCCACCCACGGTTGCGTATATTCGCGTGCCGACATCTCAGCCATCCTCTACATGGCAGTGGATTGTATGCGCGAGCAGCTGCTCGAAGGCAAGAAGATCCGCTTGGGCGACCTGGGCGACTTCTCAGTCTCGCTCAATTCTAAGGGCGCTGAGTCAGCTGATAAGTTCACAGCCCAGAACATCACTGGCATCAAGGTGGTGTGGGACGCTGGCTCGGAGTTCAAGAACCTTATGCAGGATGCAGAGTTCAACCTCGTGGCAAGCCGCAACGCGCAGGCGGCGCTCATCAAAGCCGTCAAGGCTGGCGAGACCTACGTAGATCTCTCCAAGCCAGAGGGCGACGATGATCCGAATGGTGGCGGAGGCCTGCAGAACCCTCTCCCGATGCATCCTACGGGCATCTCTATCACCAGCATCGGCGGTAAGACTTACGGTCAGAAGCTGACAGTCGTCCCTGGCGTTGAATACCCTGTCTATGGCACGAAGCTGACCGAGCTTTCTGGCGACAACTTCAGCTGCACCGAAGGCAATAACTTTGTGTTCAATCCGATCTCTGACGAGACTGGCACACTGAAGGTCGAAGTAGACAATGGGCTCAGTACCAATGAGTCGACCATCACCTGCGACGTGTTCGATGATCGTATCTTTATGATCAAGGCACAGGGTGTATAACAACCGCCATGACCGATGAAGCCTTCGTTCAAGGAATGGTCAGCCATCATCCTCCTCATCGCAGGAGTGGTGATGGCCTTTATCGCCCTCTTCCTCCCTCCTCCCGGGAAGATAGACGACAGCGTGCTCTACCTCTTCGCCCAGATCCTGATCTATGCTGGCAGCATCTTTGGTATTGATGTCTATGTCAAGAGGCAGATTAATGAAAATAATAAAAAATAAGGAGCTGATTCTCCACCATGAGAATCAACTCCTTATCTTTTTGTCGGGATGAGGCGACTCGAACGCCCGACCTCGCGCCCCCCAGACGTGAACTCTAACCAACTGAGCTACATCCCGAACATAAAAAACTCGCCAAAGTTTATATTTTAGTGGCGCAAAGATAAGCAATATTTGCGGGACTACCAAATTTTTTGTCAAAAAAAAGAGAAATATCACTTCTCCTGCCAGAATACACGAGAGAAGAGAAGAATGAAAGTGAAGATTTCCAAACGGCCAATGAGCATGGTGAAGCTCAAGACCCACTTGCTCAGCGAAGGAAGGTCGGCCCAGGTGAAGGCAGGGCCCGTCTGACCAAGGCCAGGGCCACAGTTACCAATGGCGGAGATGGTGGAGCCGAGGGCTGTCTCCATATCCAGACCCTCCCACATCAGGATGAGGATGCAGACAAAAGAAATGACGAAGAACAAGAACACGAAGGCCAACGTACGCTGCAGGAACTCTGAACGTAGAGGGCGGCCATCGAGCATGACGGAATTGAAGGAATGTGAAACGACGGAATGATAGAGCGCCGAAATGAGATTCTTGATGAGGATGACCAATCGGAGAATCTTGAAACCACCAGCCGTAGAGCCTGCACAACCGCCACAGGCCATAAGGAAGAGCGTAGGCAACCAGAAGGAACTGCCCCACAGCTGATAGTCGTAGGTCTCGGCTTGGAATCCGCATGTAGAGATAATAGTAACGACGTGGAATAAAGCCGTGCGGAAAGTGGATTCAACGCCATGTGGCATGGCTTCAAGCCGCTCGGCAGTGAGCTGTGTGTGAGCAGGTTCGGCAAAGAACTGAAGGACAAAGACCAGCGTGAAAGCGGCCACGACATAGACGAACCAGCGGAACTCCTCATTGCGCCAGAACTGACTATATACACCGCGCTGCACCATATAGAACAACGAGAAGTTGACACTGGCTATGAAGAGAAAGATGGCGCACACATACTCGATAAATGCGGAGTGGAACCAGCCGATGCTTGACTGGTGGGTAGAGAAGCCGCCTGTGGCAAGGGTGGTCATGGCATGATTGATGCCGTCGAATAAGGACATCCCGCCAAGCAGATAGCAGGCGCAGCACAGGACGGTAAGCCCGACATAGATGAACCAAAGGCGGCGCGAAGTATCCTGGATGCGTGGGCGGAGCTTATCGACGGTCATGCCGGTGACTTCGGCGCTGAACATCTGCACGTTGCCACCATTGATCTTGGGCAACAACGCCAAGGAGAAGACGACAATGCCGAGACCACCAATCCACTGCGTCATGCTGCGCCAAAGCAGGATGCCATGTGGCTGAAGGTCAATATCATTGAGTACCGTACAACCGGTGGTGGTGAAGCCGGACATGGTCTCAAGGAAAGCGTCACATACGGTATGGCAGGTGCCATAGATCAAGTAAGGAAGCATGCCCATGACAGAGAAGAGAATCCACATCACCGACACAATGAAGTAGCCCTCACGCTGTGTGACACGTGGAGAGACCTGCTTCTTGCCAATCAGGAGCAATCCGCCAAGCAGGGCGCATAGCAAGGTAGGAAGGATCAGTGCCAGCGTGTCTGATTCGCCATAGGTAAAATAATAATAGCATGACACCAGCGAGGCCAGTGCCATGAACATAGACTCAAGCAGCAACAGCTTGCCGCAGGTGCTTTTGATAAGGGGCCAGTTGAGCGAAGACATCAGCGAGAAATCAGATTATTCAACTGATCATAAAGTTTCTGCAGAAAGGCCTTACCCATGCGCTCAGCCTTGCCATCAGGATCTTTGCTGCCAAGGAGCGGATGGCCGTCATAATTATTGTCCTGGACGTAGCATGCAGTCTCTGAAAGCAGGCCAAAGCCATCTGGCCAGTCATAAAAAGCATAGTGAGAAGTCTCCTGACTCAACATATCATGTGAGTATGGGAAGACTGAGGCATCAAAACCCAACTGGGTGAGCAGTGTGGCGGCAAGATCTGTCTGCTGGCCCATGGTGGTAATATCCTGATGACCACGGACGGCACCGCCTGTCCAGAACATCGGGATATGATATCGGAGCGGGTCATGCTGCTGAATGCCAGCAGGATACTGGGCGTAGCAATGATCGGGCATACCGATGATAAGGAGGTTGCTCCAGAGGGCAGAATCGGCTTTGACCTTCTCTATGAACTGGCCAAAACAATGGTCTGTATAAGCAACGCTATTGAGATAAGGATCATCGGGGAAACGATGATAAGGCACCTCGAAAGGTTCGTGGCTGGAGAGTGTGAGCATGACCTTGAAGAATGGCTGACTGCCAGACATTTCCTGACGGACGAAGTCGAACATGTGATCATCATGCACACCCCACTGACAGTCGTGCAGTTCCTCTGGGAAATGCTCCTTGCCTACTACATTATTGACGCCACCATAACGCATATACTGTGAGAGGCCACAGAAGGTAGGATCACCTCCGTGGATGAACTGTGTCTGATAACCTCCCTGGACGGCCAGAGCACGGCTCAGGTAAGGAAGGTTACGGGTGCGGAGCGTATCGGTCATCAAAGAATAAGTAGGCTGACCGGGGAAGGCTGAGAGCACGGATACCATGCCACGCTCAGTGCGGAAAGAGTTGGCGTAGAAATTGGTGAAAGCTATACCTTCGGACATGGCCTGATTGACGTTAGGCATGATGGTGCTGCTTACCTCCGGATAGAGATAATGGCAGGCTGAACCGCTGAAACTCTCAAAGAGGATGAGGAGGATGTTAGGGGTAGAATCAGTGAGGAGTGAGATGTGAGGAGTGAGGAGTAGGGTGTCAGCCGAAACAGCGGACAAAAGGATGGTGGAGTCAGCACTCAATGCAGTATTCTCCTCTACTCTCACGGCGTTGAGTGCACCACTCTCAAGCTCATCATAAGCGGCGGTTGCCTCAGCTTTGGACATGAAGCGATATTGCTCAGAAAAAGGCGTATGCTGCTGACGGAGAGAGTGAAAAAAGCTGTAGACGGGATTGGTGGAAGCATGATTGAGCGGCATCTGGTCAGTATGATAGGCGCTGCCCATGCCGTAACTGTAATTGCCTATGCCACCATTGGCCAGTACCCAGCATGCAAGAGTCAGGAAGACGTTGAAAAAGAATTCGCGCAACTGCTCGGCACCTCGGCTCATCCGGCTGTAGGCACCATGACGGCGAGGCGGATAGATCATGCACATGATCTGATAGATGAGCCAGCCGAAGAAGAGCATCAAGCCACCACTGACAAAGGGTGCCCAGACGGGAGATTCGGCCATGGCGGCCATAGGATCATCGAGGATATAGATGAGCGGTGTGGTGTCAAGACGGAAACCCCAGAAGCCATAGAGCACCATGTCTATGCAGGTAAGCAGCAAGACAGGCAGGAAGGCAAGGGTAACGTACCAGATCATGAAGCGCCGGTGCCAGTTGCCTCGGATGAACACGTAGATGATGCCGAGGGCAAAGGCCGGCAGCATGATCCAGGCGCTGACAGAGAGGCTTTGAGGCAAACTATAACAGACGGCCAGGAGCTTGTCTGAAAGGGTGTACTGATTAAACAGATTCGCGTACGCGAACATAAATATTATAGCCATAAGTGCAAAATAGAGCACAAAAGCCATGAATATGATCACTTTTTTCTTCATTTCTCAATAATTTTCGGGACAAAGATAGGATTTTTTGAAATATAATCACTATCTTTGCACCGTTTTTTACGAAAAACACTGATAAAACGAAGAAAAAATGGAAAAACTTGAAAGAATCAACAAATATTTAGGCGAAGCCGGTGTCTGTAGCCGTCGCGAAGTCGATGAAGTAATCGAGAGCGGACGTGTGGAGGTCAATGGCAAGCCTGCACGCATCGGTATGCAGATTGACACAGAGCGCGACGTTGTGACTGTGGACGGTCAGAAAGTTGACCCAAATAATCCTTTGGCCAACGCTATCAGCAAAGAGGTGCTCATCGAACAAGCTGAGCGTACTCCATGGTGGGTAGAGCATAACATGATCAAGGAGGAGCGTATAGAGGGCATGAAGATGAACCCCAAGAGCAAGCTGCTCCGCCAGGGCAAGAAGGGAAGCAAGGGCGGCAAGAGTGTCAAGACCGGCAAGAACATGACTCTGAGCCAGCAGATGGCTATCAAGAAGAAGTCGCTCAGCCAGCTGCGCGACGAGGCTGCACAGGCTATGGCTATCAAGACCCGTGGCCACTCCAGTGCCGACAAGCAGGCCAAGAACGAGGCTGTACAGGCTACCCAGAAGGCGCTCAACACCAAGATTGAGATGACTCAGGAGTTTAAGAAAGCCAAGACCTTTGACGACGTCTTTGCCAATGACAAGCAGAAGCTCATGAACGTGAAGACCCGTCGTGTGGAGGGCGTCAACACAAAGGCTAAGAGCCAGCGCCCGGGTGCAAAGAAGTCTTCTTCAAAGAGAAGAACCAGAAAATAAACAATACTATGGCTAAACCGAAGAAAATCACAGAAGACTACGGCCTGCTGCGCGCAGCTACTGCCATCCCGACGGTGAAGGTGGCTGACGTAGAATATAACCTGAAGCAGCATATCCAGCTGATGCGTGAGGCGCATGAGCAGGGTGTGCAACTGTTGGCATTCCCAGAGCTCTCACTGACGGGCTATACCTGTGCAGACCTGTTTCATCACGAGCCGCTCATCAAGGGTGCACGCGAGGCGCTGAAGCATCTGGCAGAGGCAACACGTGGCATAGACATGGCCATCATTGTGGGCTGCCCCCTCGCCTATCAGAACCGACTCTATAACTGCGCGGTACTGCTGGGTGACGGCAACATCGTGGGTGTTGTGCCAAAGATCTATCTGCCAAACTATGCAGAGTTCTATGAGGCGCGCTGGTTTGCCAGTGGTGCAGAGGTGGCTGCAGGAGCTAAGATCAGCCTGGGCGCATTGGCCGACAAGCACTATGATAATATCCTCTTCGGCCAGAATCTGCTCTTCGACTTTGAGGGCTTCACCCTCGGCATAGAGATATGCGAAGACCTCTGGGTACCTATCCCACCGTCTAACCGTATGGCATTGGCAGGAGCTAACGTCATTGTCAACCTCTCATGCAGTGATGAGGTATTGGGCAAGCATGCTTACCTCCGCCGCATGATCCAGGCGCAGTCTGGCCGACTGGTCTGTGCATACGTCTATGCCAGCGCTGGCTTCGGCGAGTCTTCTACGGATCTGGTCTTTGCCGGCAAGGGCCTCATAGCCGAGAATGGTGCGCTGCTGGGTGAGAGTGAGCGCTTCCAGATGGAGTCACACCTGCTGGTACGTGACGTGGATGTAGAGAAGCTCAACGTCCTTCGCCGCCAGCAGACCACCTTCACACAGCTACAGCCACAGATGGGTGTGCAGCAGGAGCAGCAGGTGTATGGCGAGTTCCGCCGTATCTATGAACCTACTCAGCATGGCTTCTATACCCTGGGATTGACCAAGCTTACTGCACCGGACTTTGCGGCTGACCTGCGCAGATATATTGCACCACGTCCTTTTGTACCTTCGGATAACGATGATATGGAAGAGCGCTGCTCGGAGATCTTCAACATACAGGTGCAGGGACTGGTGACCCGACTCAACCACATCAAGTGCCAGTCGGCCATCATCGGTATCTCGGGCGGACTGGACAGTACGCTGGCACTGCTCGTGACGGTGCAGGCTTTCGACAAACTGGGTTGGGACAGAAAGCGCATCATCGGCATCACCATGCCAGGCTTCGGCACTTCCGGGCGCACCTATAATAACTCTATCGGCCTGATGAAGGCGCTGGGTATTACGCTCAAGGAGATCAGCATTGTACCATCGGTCAACCAGCACTTCCAGGACCTTGGCATTGACTCATCGGTACATGATGTGACCTATGAGAACTGCCAGGCACGTGAGCGTACACAGATCCTGATGGACGCTTCAAACCAGTACAACGGCATTGTCATTGGCACGGGTGACCTCTCAGAGCTCATCCTTGGCTGGTGTACCTACAACGGTGACCACATGTCAATGTATGCAGTCAATACTTCTATCCCAAAGACTCTGGTCAAGTATCTGGTCAAATATGTGGCACAGAAATTGCAGAAGGAAGAAAAGAGCTTAAATCAGGATGACCGCACGGCTGCAGACATACTTTTTGACGTGATTGACACGCCAATTTCGCCAGAATTGATCCCTACGGACGAGAAGGGTGACATTGCGCAGAAGACGGAAGACCTGGTGGGTCCTTACGAACTGCATGACTTCATACTCTACCACTCGTTCCGTTTCGGTGCTTCGCCACGCAAGATCTTCATGTTGGCCAAGGAAGCCTTCCAGAATCCGAAATATGCGGAATGCCGTGAGGGTAACTATGACGACGAGACCATCAAGAAGTGGATGAAGACCTTCTTCCGCCGCTTCTTCCAGCAGCAGTTCAAGCGCTCTTGTCTGCCTGACGGACCTAAGGTGGGTACGGTCAGCATCTCCCCTCGTGGTGACTGGCGAATGCCAAGCGACGCTTGTGCAACGCTGTGGCTGAGGGAATGTGAGACATTATAAAACAAAAGGGAGTAAAAGAGAAGTAAAAGTGGAGTAAAAAGGACATTACCTTTTGAACCTGACTCTTTCTTAAGGATTTCTCGAAACCGTTACTATCGTCCCTTTTACTCCCTTTTTACTACTCTTTTACTACCTTTTTACTACTAATAACTTAAATATAAATCTAATGACAATCGAAGAATTTAAGCAGTCGCTGCAACCAGAGATCCTCGAGAAGGTGAAGGCTGTATGCGAGAAGAAAGAAAACCTCACTGAAGCTGATGCAAAAACACTTTATGACTTCTTTATCGAAGTAGCAGCTCCTGCCCTGGGCGAAGACCAGGTAGCAGAGCCATTCAGATATATTACCAGTGCAGTCAACGGACTTCGTACCTCTGACCTCAAAGCCCTGATCGGCGAGGATTTCAATGAGGAGATTTTCGAGGAGCTGCGTACAGCACTTGGCTTTGAGCTTTTCGTCATCCGCAACATCAATGATGAGATCAAGCTCTTTGACTTCAACTTCCCTCCTATCCGCGCTATGTTGCAGAAGATGGTTGGCGAAGGCAGCTACAAGGCTTGTGCAAGTGACATCGGTTACCACTTCCTGCAGCATTGTGATGCTAATGACCCAGTACGCGGCATCCAGATCATGCACCTTCTCCTCGATGGTGATGAGGCAGCTGCAGCAGCAGAATATATCAGCGAAGCAGAGGGCGAGGCTCTCCGTCTGGCTACCCTCACCATGGGCAATGGTCTAAAGGATGGTCCTGAGTACGTACAGCAGTGTATCTATGACCTGCCATACGTGCAGAGCGAGAAGGTCAATATCCGCAAGATCCTCCTCCTCTTGCTCAACGATTGCGTAGCTATTGTCAATGAACCAAAGCGTCAGGCAGAAGTTGTAGATCATCTGCATGCAGTAGTGGCTGGTCTCATCCAGAACGGTGAGCAGGATGTCACTGTGCTCCTCGGAGTAGCTAAGCTCCGTATTGCACAGAATGCACGTATCCTGGCTCAGCAGGCTCACGCTCAGAAGAACGAAGAGGAAGCTCAGAAGAACGAGCAGGAGGCACAGCAGTGGTTTATCTCTGCACTCAACTACCTCATGCCACCTCTGCAGCAGGCTGACCCGATGAGCATCAGTGACGACCAGGTCCGTCAGTACTGGCTCTGTCTCAAGATCTGTCAGGAGATGGCTCAGCCAAAGGCTATCTCTCTCATCTTCGAAGCAATCATCAAGGCTGAGCAGGCACAGATCAATGCATTGGCACAGAAGCAGGCTGAGAATGAGGCAGAAATGTCTGAAGAGGACAGCCAGCGTGCTGAGGAACTCGGCGTACGTATCATTGACCAGCACATTGACCTCAGCAAGCTCTACTATCAGTTGCCACAGCAGTTGCAGGAGCAGTTTACCAACTATTCGGAGGCTACTATCTCGCTCATCAAGGCATACACCGAGGGTATCAAGGCCAACACGGAGCGTGACGAGGAGAATGACATGGCCCTTGAGATGCGTCTCTGCAACTACTACCAGACCATCGGCGAACTCCAGAACCGCCTCGGCCATGATGACGAGAGCTATGACGCCTACACTGAGGCTCAGATCCGTCAGATGCGCCACCTGGCAGCTATCAAGCGTCAGGATGAGGAAATTGCAGAGAAGGAGAACAAGCCTGGCTTCATGTCTCAGGAAGGACTCATCACCCGACTGACTCTCAGCGTAACCAACCACATGCTCGGCATGTACTACCGTAAGCAGAACAAGGCGCAGCATGACCTCAGCATCCTCTTGCGCAGCAACATGGATCTGGCACAGGATTGCTTCAAGGCTTTCCCACGTGATGGTCGCGTCGTACACTTCATTATCAATGCAGCCCTCGAACTTGGTGACTTACAGCACAAGAGCAAGGGATTGATGGCAGAGTGCGGTACTTACGAGAAGGTAATCCGTCAGTTCGGCGTACTCAACAACATGCGCCTCGATGCACAACTCATCGCTGACATTGCTATGATCCACACTAAGTGCGGTCAGGTACAGTGTGAAGATTCTATCCGTCGTTTCGGCGATGCTCAGCGCAACCTCACTATGGCGTTCAACCTCTGGTCAAACTTGGCAAATAACACCAAGAACCCTGAGTTCAAGAAGAATGCTGAGTCGGTACAGAACCTGCTCAATCAAATTAAGAAATAAATATGGAGAACTTCCACGAATTGATGCGCCATCGTCGCAGCATCCGTAAATATACTGGCGAACCTGTTGATCCTGAACAGGTCCGCCTTATCCTTGAAGCAGGTCTGATGGCTCCTGCTGGCAAGCGCAAGAATCCTTGGCACTTCGTAGTCGTTGATGAACCAGAGAAGCTCAAGGCGCTCAGCGAAACCCGAGCTATGGGTACTGCTCAGATTGCCAATGCAGCACTGGCTATTGCCGTAGTGGCTAATCCTGAGGATTCTGACACCTGGATTGAAGATCTCTCTATCGCCACCATCCAGATGCAACTGCAGTGTACCGACCTCGGATTAGGTAGCGTATGGTGCCAGATGCGTATGCGTGAGAATGCAGACGGTGTGCCAGCGCCATACAGTGTACGCCAGATCCTGGAGATTCCTGCAGAATATGAGGTCCTCAATGTCCTGGCCATTGGCCATATCGGCGAAGAGCGTAAGCCTTATGACACAGAGAAACTACAGTGGGAAAAGGTGCATACACAGAAATGGTAAGTAACTGATATTTGCTTAGAAAACAATTATGAAAAGCCCCTTCAAATTGGCCATCATAGGTGCAATGCTGTTTGCTTCGTCTACGATTATGAAAGCCGAAGTAAGTGTTGACCCTATCATCTCACAAACCCTTGCGGGTGTCAGCGCAGACAGTATCAAGGTGTATATTGACGAACTGGTATCCTTCCATACCCGTCATAATCTCAGCACCCAGACGGATAAGAACAAAGGCCTTGGTGCTGCTGTGAAGTATCTGGAGGCACGTTGCCAGCGCTATGCAGATGCAGCGGCTGCAAACCGTCCTAAGCCAACCGTCGAGATTGTAAGATATGAGACTGGTGGTACTGAGACACGCCTTGGCCGAAAGGTCAATCTGCCCAACCTCATGGTAACCCTGCCTGGTACCGAAGGTTCAAAGGAAATCATCCTGCTGGCACACATGGATACGCGCGTCAATGACAATTCTGACGGAGAGACATACGCACCAGGTGCCAATGATGATGGTAGCGGCGTCTGCTGCTTGCTTGAGGTAGTGCGTCTGCTTTCACAGGTTCCCCTCCAGCAGACAGTCAAGTGTATCTTCGTCAGCGGTGAGGAGCACGGCCTGCTCGGCGCTGGCCACATGGCTAACGTTGCAAAAGAGAAGAATTGGCCAGTCATTGCTGTGCTCAACAATGACATGATCGGCAATGCAGAAGCCAGCGAAACAGGCCTTATGACCACCAACATGGTGCGCTGCTTCTCAGATAGTCCGAAGGGCGAAGACAGTGATGCACGTCAGCTGGCGCGCTACATCAAGGAGATGGCTGCCATGTATGTACCTGGTCATGAGGTGAAGCTCATCTATCGTAATGACCGTTATCGTCGTGGTGGAGACCATACACCTTTCCTCAAGAATGGCTATCCTGCTATCCGCATGTGTGAGTATTATGAAAATTATGACCGAACACATCAGGTAGTACGCGAAGAGAATCGCATCAAATATGGAGACGTTCCCGCAGGCGTATGCGTACCATATTTAATAAAGAATATTAAGGTCAACCTCTCAGCGGTCATGAACCTGGCACAGGCACCAAGCCAGCCAACCGGCACCAGCATTGCCAATGCCAATGCACTCAGCAACTACACCCTCCTCGACTGGGACCCTGTGCTGAAGGCCGACGGTAAGGCTGACGAGACGGTAAGCTATCAGGTACTCTACCGTGAGACGGATCAGTCAGTATGGCAGGTTTATCAGAATTGCCCACCAGCTACCACCAACGAGAAGCAGCAGGTCAAGCTCCCGATCAGCAAGGATAATTTCTTCTATGCTATCCGAGCTATTAAGGATGGACATGCTAGCTTGCCGACGATGTGCTACTAAAATAGAAGACCCTCCCCCGGCCCCTCCTTATAGGGCTTGGGGAGGGTCTTTTTCTCTTATTTTATCTTCTTGGCTTATCAAAAACCACATTTTACACATTATTATATATAAAATATATTTAAAATGTGTGGAATTCCATTTTTTCTCTTTATCTTTGCGGCCGCTTTGATTGGCTAATGCCGACAAAATAGAAACAAGCAGACAAATAAATCCGCAAAACAGATATGAATTTAGTAATCGTCGAGTCTCCTGCCAAGGCCAAGACTATTGAGAAATTTTTGGGAGGCGACTACAAAGTAACTTCCAGTTACGGTCACATTCGCGACCTGAAGCGTCACGATTTCAGCATCGACCTCGACAATCAGTTCCAGCCAATTTACGAAATCCCAGAGGATAAGAAAGATCTGGTGAACGACCTGAAGAAGGCCGCCAAGAAAGCCGACATGGTTTGGTTAGCATCCGATGAAGACCGCGAAGGAGAAGCCATCAGCTGGCACCTGAGCGAAGTACTCGGTCTCGACCCAAAGAATACACGTCGTATTGTATTCCACGAGATCACCAAGCCAGCTATTCTTGCCGCTATTGAGAATCCTCGTACCATCGATATGGGCCTTGTCAATGCACAGCAGGCACGCCGTGTCCTCGACCGTATCGTAGGCTTCGAGCTCTCTCCTATCCTTTGGCGCAAAGTCAAGCCAGCGCTCTCTGCCGGCCGAGTCCAGTCAGTAGCTGTACGCCTTATCGTAGAGCGTGAGCGTGAGATTGAGAACTTCAAGACTGAGCAGAGCTACCGCGTAGTTGGTACTTTCGCCACCACTGATGCCAACGGCCAGATCGTCACCTTCAATGCTGAGCTCAACCAGCGTTTCAAGACCCAGGAAGAGGCTGAAGCTTTCCTCCAGAAGGCTGCTAAGGCTCAGTATAGTGTCTCCGAGGTTTCGCAGAAGCCTCTGCACCGTACACCAGCGCCACCATTCACCACCTCTACCCTGCAGCAGGAAGCCGCACGTAAGCTGCATTTCACCGTCAGCCAGACCATGAGCATTGCTCAGCGTCTGTATGAAGCAGGTTTGATCACTTACATGCGTACCGATAGTGTCAACCTCTCTACCCTCTGCTTGGGTGCATCGAAGGAGCAGATCCTCAACACTATGGGCAAGGAATACCTGCACACCCGTAACTATACTACCAACTCTAAGGGTGCACAGGAAGCACACGAGGCTATCCGTCCTACTTACATGAACAATACCAGCATCGAGGGTTCTGCCGCTGAGCAGCACCTCTATGAGCTGATCTGGAAGCGTACCATCGCCAGCCAGATGGCCGATGCGCTTATTGAGAAGACTGAGGCAAAGATCAATATCTCTGGTGAGAAAGAACTCAAGTTCGTGGCTACCGGCGAGGTTATCAAGTTTGACGGCTTCCTCAAGGTTTATTTCGAGAGCAATGACGATGAGCAGGATGAGAATGCAGGCGAAAGCCGTCTGCCACAGCTCGCTAATGGCATGAGCCTCCAGCTCGACTGTGCAGATGCCGTACAGCGCTTCACCCAGCACCCACTCCGCTACACCGAGGCTTCATTGGTCAAAAAGATGGAGGAACTTGGCATTGGCCGACCATCAACCTATGCTCCAACCATCAGCACCATCCAGGCACGTGAGTATGTTGCTAAGAGTGACGCACCAGCTGAGAAGCGTCAGATCACCCGCCTTCGCCTCAATCCAAAGAATGGCAAGATCACTACAAGCAACCAGATGGAGACCTTTGCTACAGAGAAGGGCAAGCTGGTTCCTACAGATATTGGCATCGTAGTCAATGACTTCCTGGCAGAGCACTTCCCAGATATCATGTCTTATAACTTCACCGCCACTGTCGAGGGTGAGTTCGATAAGATTGCAGAGGGTCAGGAACAGTGGAGCCAGTGTATCAACAGCTTCTATGGTCTCTTCCACCCACTCGTAACAGATGCACTTGAGGAGCGGTCAGACCACAAGGCAGGTGAGCGTGTATTGGGTGTAGATCCTGCTTCTGGTCGTACTGTATGTGTCAAGATCGGCCGCTTCGGACCAGTCGTACAGATTGGTTCGGCTGATGAGGTAGAGAAGCCACAGTTCGCAGCCTTGAAGAAGGGTCAGAAGATTGCTTCTATCACGCTTGAAGAGGCTCTCTCTCTGTTTGACCTTCCAAAGGATCTCGGAGAGTTTGAGAACAGCAGCATCATCATCGGTGTAGGCAAGTTCGGACCATACGTCCGCCACAATGGCAGCTATGTGTCTATCCCAAAGCAGTATGACCCACTCAGCATCACCTTGGAAGAGGCGATTGGCCTGATTGAGGAGAAGCGTGAGGAAGACCGTAAGCGTGTGCTCCGTACCTTCGAGGAGGATGCGGATCTACAGATGCTCAATGGCCGCTTCGGTCCTTACCTCGCTAAGGGAGGCAAGAACTACAAGCTGCCACGCAACAAGGACCTCAACGCTCTAACTTACGAAGACTGTCTCGCCATCATCAACGAGGCTGACAGTGCCACTTCGGAAGGCGAGAGCAAACCTCGTCGCAGAAGTTTCCGCAAAGCATAATCTGAGATGAATCTCACCCGACTGATTTATAAGTTGGTCTTTGAGCGTCGCTATAAGCAGATACAGCGTTATGCTACAGAGGCCTCACAGCTGCAGCACTACCAGCTCTCGTGGTTGGTAGCGCATGCTGCCGACACCGCTTTCGGCCAGAAGTATGGTTTCAAGGACATACTGACGGGTGCAAGTAAGTGTTCGGCCAACTATGAGGAGTTCTCCAAGCGCGTACCTCTATCTACTTATGACGAGCAGAAACCCTGGATAGAGCGCATGCTGCAAGGCGAGGAAAACGTCTTGTGGCCAGGGCTCTGTACATGGTTTGCCAAGTCATCGGGTACGACAAGCGATAAGTCAAAGTACATCCCTGTCACTGATTATGCCTTGCAGCACACTCATTATCGTGGCGGCACGGATTGCATGGTCATCTATCTAGCATTGAATCCAGAGTCGCGCATCATGAGCGGCAAGGGACTCATCCTGGGTGGCTCATTTACCGACGAGAAGTGGCCGAAAGGAATCCATGCAGGTGACCTCTCAGCCACACTTATCCAGAACGTCAATCCTGCCGTCAACTTCATCCGCACACCAAGTAAGGAGGTGGCGCTGATGAACGAATGGGAAGCTAAGTTGCGTGCATTGTGCGAAAGCACCAAGAACGTCAACGTCACCAATCTCAGCGGCGTACCTTCCTGGATGATGGGTGTACTCAAGAACATTCTGGCCGAAACCGGTAAGAAAAACATCACAGAGGTATGGCCCAACTTGGAGTGTTTCTTCCATGGTGGCATAGCTTTCACTCCTTATCGCGAACAGTACCGTCAGCTCATCCCGTCGGACAAGATGCACTACCTCGAGACCTACAACGCCTCTGAGGGTTTCTTTGGCATCCAGTCTTCATTCGACGATCCGGCCATGCAGCTGATCATTGACAACCGCATCTTCTACGAGTTCATCCCGATGGACGAGTTTGATGATGTCGAGCATCGTCGCGCCATCCCTTTGACCGACATTGAGTTAGGCCACAACTATGCCATGGTCATCA
The DNA here is from genome assembly GCA_045600445.1 of Bacteroidales bacterium. GTDB lineage: Bacteria > Bacteroidota > Bacteroidia > Bacteroidales > UBA3663 > Liminaster. The sequence continues at coordinate 18,375 of JAZRXZ010000174.1, forward strand.
CGACCCCTGGCTTGTGGCGATATATCATTGGCGATACAGTCAAGTTCACACAGCGCAATCCTTACAAGTTCCTCATTACAGGCCGCATCAAGGCGTTTATAAATGCATTTGGTGAAGAACTGATGGTAAGCAATGCCGACGAGGCGCTTACCATCACCTGCCGTGAGACAGGCGCGCAGATCAAAGACTATACCGCTGCTCCTACCTTTGCTACTGACGGCAAGAAGGCTCATCACACATGGGTCATCGAGTTCGCTCAGCTCCCGGCAGATGTAGAGCAATTTGCAGACCTGCTGGACAAGCATCTCCAGGAGGTTAATTCGGACTATGAAGCTAAACGATATAAGGGAATCTTCCTCGACCGTCTCGAGCTGCACATCGCCCCTACCGGCCGTTTCGACCAGTGGCTAGCGCAAAAGAAAGGTAAGCTCGGAGGTCAGCTCAAGATTCCACGACTGAGTAACTCTCGTCAGTATATCGAGGAGCTATTAAGCTAATAATTTTTTAATGAAAACAAACAAACAGAAAAACACCACCGTTGAAGCACCCGAGCAGGTAGCAGTTAACGATGCTCCTAAGGTTGATGCGGCTCCTAAGAAAAGGACTTCCCGCTCCCGCAAGAAGGTAGTTGCCCCGGTGGAAAAAGAAGAGATTATTAATGTGGAGACCCCTGCCGTTGTGGAGACTCCAGTAGTAGAAAACACAGCGCCTGAGGCTCCTGTTGCCGAAAAAGCAGAGCCAGAGGCTAAGGCTGAGGAGAAGACGGAGCAGCCAGCACCTGAGCAGCAAGTTCAGCAGCAGCCACAACAGCAAAGACCTGCAGTCAAGCCTGCGCCTCGCATGCCACAGAACCTGATCATTAAGGATTTCTGCGATTTGGCCAACTATGGCAGCCGCATCCCTATGTTGAATGATCAGCAGATCCAGCAGCTTACCTACGAGGATGCTACTGAGCGCTACATGATCATGGAAGCCATCCTGGCCAACGTCCTCGATTACGATATCGTGTTGAGCGACACCAACATCTGGCTCGAGCTCCTCATTGGTCATACCAGCAGCCACTCCGATCCTCGTGTCAATGCACGTCTGCAGTTCGAGCGTCAGCTGGAATTCATCAGCAAGATGATGAAGCGCGTCGGCGGTAAGTTCATGATCATGAGCGAGACCTACGAAGAGGTAGACCGTTTTGCCACCATGCAGGAACCTACCGACTATAAGGTAGCTGATTGGAAGGACGAGATCCTCTGTCGCAACGTAGCAGCTCGTCTGGCCAAGCGCCTCATGCTGAGCCAGCAGAAGGAGAATCGCCTCCGCATAGAGGGTATCGGCAGTGAGAGCCACCACGCCGCCTTCGCAGATCCTGCCATCATCCGTCGCACTGTCGAACTCTTCGCTGAGGGCAAGAAGGTGCTCCTCCTCACCAACGACGCTTCAGTAGGTATCCGCAGCCTTGGCATGTGTGATGACCTGCAGCGTACCAACGAGGTGGATGACAAGACCTGGCGCACCGTCTACGAGCCACAGCGTCCGATGGTTCTTACCATGGACGATCTCAAGCTCCTTGACCAGTACACCCGCCAGTATCACTTCCTCATGATGGCTGCCGGTCGTCAGTGGATGCAGGATGTAGAGATGCGCGAAGCCATCACTCTTGAGAAGCCACTCAAGCTCTGGATGGAAGGTTTCCGTGCAGGTGACCGTCATGAGCGCCGTAGTGACCGCTTGGAGCAGCAGCGCCGTGAGGAGCAAAAGCGTCAGGAACAGGAGCAAAAGCGTCAGGAGCAAGAGAAGCGCGAGCAGGAGAAGGCTGAGCAGAAGCGTCGTGAAGAACAGCGCAAGGCTGACCGTGAGCGCGCAGCTGCTGAGAAAGCTCGTAAGGCTGAGGAAGCAGCTAAGTCAGAGAACGATGTTACTGTTGCAGCAGAGAATGAGACTCCAGCTCCAGCACCAGCAGAACAGCAAGTACCAGCTGACGCAAATCCTATCGCTTCAGAAGAAATACCTGCTGGTTCATTTGGTGCAACCGCTGAGATGATGGATCTTATCGCACCACAAGGTGGAGAGAAGAAATCACGTACTCGTCGTGGTGGCCGTCGTCGTAGTTCTGGCAGCAAGAAAGAAGCATAACTCGGTATAAAAACCAAAATAAAACATATCACCATCCCCGCTACTAAGTGGCAGAGATGGTGATATTTGCTTGTCTACACATAACAGAAAATCAAAAAATTAATGATTATATACCAATTTTTAAAAAAATTAGATAGAAATAATTGGATTCTCAAATTAAATATATATATTTGCACTCAAATTAATCTATTCGTTATCCCTATACTTTTATCAGAATAATGAATAAGATTGAAATGAGTAGTAAGTTATGCTAAAGAGAATCTTAATTAATCTATTCTTATTCATCATCCCATGTTTTTGCCTTCAGGCTCAGGATTATGTATATTCTGTAACTGTTGGCACTTCCTGGGCACGAGAGGTCTTCCCTGCACAAGAAAGAGCACAGCGTAGTGCAATGCAGAATACACCTGTCGTACTGGAGGGAGCACCTAATTTTGCAAAGACTTTCTTAGATTTTGAGCATGACTTCAGATCCTACAATGGATATAACGATAGTATTTTCTATCACCTGTCCCATAAAGAATGGATTGACATGTTCAAACGTCGTGCCATGTCTTATTCTCAGACATACACGAAGAATAATCGTGCAATAACATCCTTAAAAGATTATTTCACAGACGAGAATATTCCCGAAGTAGCTTACGATTCTCTCTACTACTGGACTCGTCATCTCTTCTTCCGCAATGTCAATGACATGTTTTTCTTCGAACAATTGATGGATATTCTCCTTCCTCATTACGAAGAAAAGCAGGACATTGAGCACCTGGTATTCTGCTACCTGTGCACCGGCATGTATAACTTCCAGTGTTCTCGAATGGGCGACAAGGAATCTGAGATGCGCTCTGAGCTCTATTTCCACAAGATCATGAATCTGGCCGAGCAGTTTGCGACTTTTACAGATCCGCTGAACCGCTATTATCTTATTTCTGCATTCGTCAATCTGGCCATCCTTCATTCTCAGTCAAGCAATGTCTCTCTCAAAGAAAGCAGAGAATTGGCTAGTAGCATGAAGAAACTCTATGCCAAGCCTGAGAATCAGGATTATTTCAGCAAAGACAGCCTTCTGAACGAATATACGAAATGGTCTATCGATCTTTTCCGTTTCCGTGCAATTCTTACTTATTTCAGTCATGGTAATAACATCCCAGAACTCCGAGATGAACTTTACATAGAGTACTGCGATGTAAGAAAAGAGCTTGGCCTTACAAAATTAAAGAATCGTTATTATGGTAAGGTCGACTATGATGACTACCTGATTGAGGCGTTCATGGGCAATCTCTCCTGGGACGATGCATTCACGACATTCAATGACCGTTGGAGCAAAGATCCGGAAATTGTCAATAAGCAAGGTGTTCCTGTCATCAAGATCAATTACCTCTATAACCTCTTCGAAAGCTTTGCTACTCTGTTGGATCATACCTCTTTCCCAGAAGAGAAGAAGGCTTCAATCATGAAAAATCGTGTTTCAGAGGTCATCGACATGATTTCTCGCTACGAGCATGACAAGTATCCTTTCGAAAAAGGAAAGATCTTGGCCAATATCGCCTGCGAACCGACCTTGCTCAAGTATCTTACCCCTAAGGAAAAAGAGGACCTTCTGTTCCGCTTGATTGTCGTAGAGCAGCCTGTCACCTATGTTCATACTACTATGGTGGCAGATCTTTCCCGCGCACTGACAGAAGATCTGATCGATAAGATGCCAGAATACTTTATCGGAGTTCCTGGTTATGAAACCGTCGAGGATGTGAGACGTAATCGCGCTTCTCTTCTGGAGTTTACTTATCAGTCGGCCATCTATCATGATCTGGGTAAGATCACCATGCCAACGATCATCAATAATTCGTTCCGTAGACTTACCGATCATGAATTTGAAATCATCCAGCTTCACCCAGAGAAATCTCGTCCGTTCCTGGCCATTGACCCATCCTTGAAGCAATATCTGGACATTGCTCTGGGCCATCAGAAATGGTATGACGGCGAAGGTTATCCTGCAAAATTCAAGAATCGCAAATCACCCTATTTCCCGATAATCTGCATTGTGACACTCTGCGATTGTATCGATGCAGCTACAGAGAATATCGGCCGAAACTACCACACGCCTCGTAGTTTTGAGAATGTGATGGAAGAATTTGATAACCTGGCAGGCGAACAATTCCATCCGGATCTCATAGATTTCATCGAGCTAAATCCTAATACCTTTAAGCGGATGAAACTCATCGTTGATGACGGACGTTTCGACAATTATTACAAGCTCTATATGCAATACATAGATCAGAGCAAAAAGAAAAAGAAATAAAGTAACACACCATCTTCGTTAGGCGTAGATGGTGTTTTTCTTTTATTTTCGTCACATTTCTCATCATTCTATCCCAGATAATTGCAAAATATTGAATTTCACCGTATATTTGCACCCAGATTTTCTTCATTATTTCCTAAACGAAGAATCGAAAAGACCACCTACTATTGAGTTAAAATGTTACCGAATAATCGAATATACTATCTGTTGCTCCTCATAATCATCGCATGTTCGTCATGTAATGACTATAAATACCACACCCAACTTCTACTCGCAGAAGAGCAGGTTACCCAAAGTGCCGACTCATGCAGCAAACTGCTGGAAGCAATTCCCGTCGAGCACCTGAAAGAGGAAGACCAGGCGCTTCACGGCCTCATCTCATCGTGGCTGCTCTATCGGAAGTATGCCAAGGAGATTCCTGAGGAACCGCTGGAGAGAGCCTTCGATTACTATCATACGAGCAAGGATCCCCTGCGCAGAGCTCAGATCTACTTCCTCCACAGCGTCATCAACGAGGATCAGAAACGCGGCAATGCTGATGTGTGGATGGAAGATCTCTACACCGCCTGCCTGGCCGTTGAGAAGACAGATGACTACCTGCTGGCCTCTCAGATCTATCAGAACTATGGTTCGAAACTCACCCAACTGGAACAGTTTGACGAAGCACGTATCTGGGTTGACAAGTTTGTCGATGCGGCTCAGAAGAGCGGACATCGTGGCGAATATGTACAGTCACTGATCACCAAGGCCAACAACAGCTTGTATGGCGAGGAAGCTCGCATCAAGCAGCAATACAATACAAACAATGGCATAGAAGTAGCAAAGCATACTCATTTCAACGAGGCTTTTTCTACGATCTATGAAGCGCTTCGCATTGCGCAGGAGTATGACATGGAGACGGAGAAAGGCCGCATCTTCACACAGCTCTCCATCTATCACAGCCGCTGTCAGCAGGTTGACTCGTCGCTCTATTATTCGCGCCTCTCAGTCTTGCTCAATGAGCGACTCTACCTCCAGGGCAAGCGCAAGCAACAGCCTCAATACTTGACACTTGCTGATGCTTATCGCAAGGCTGGGAATGCTGATTCGGCCATCCATTACGCCCTCAAGACGTATGATATGGAGGGAACGCCTGTGCGCAACAGACGTGCTGCAGCGCAATTACTCTATAATATATATGCCGACCTCAAGAACGACTACAAGCAGTCTCTCGAGTGGTCTCGCATCCATAGCCAGCTTACTGATTCGCTCAATCAGAAAACCATCGCCACCAATCTGGGTGCTGTGAAAGAGGTAGCGGTGAAAGAGCAGGAAAAGACAGAGCTGCGCGCCGAAAAGCAGAGTACCCAGTACTGGCTTGTCTGGAATACCATCATCTGCTTGCTCCTCATTGCCAGCATCTTATGCGTGATGATCCGCAATCGTATGAAGTACCGACAGCACCTCCAGGATCTGGAGAGAGAGTTCAATCTCAGAATCAACGAAATAACTACCCGAGAAAAAGATATGAAGACCAGCATTTCTGCTACTGAGGAAAGTCAGAAAGTTCTGCTCACCGGTAGCACCCGTGAGCAGATTGAGATCGAGGCTTCCTCTATCCTCTTCCTGACTTCAGAGAGCAATTATGTGAAAGTATTACATCTCGATGCAGAGGGCAAGGTGCAGAGCAAGATGATCCGTCAGACGATGAACAACATCGAGACACAGCTCAACAGCTTCCCGCACATCATCCGCTGTCATCGCGCTTTCATCGTCAATCTGCAACATGTCCGACAGGCCACATCCTCGCAAACAGGCCTGCAGCTGACACTCGATGCTTCCACATTACTCGTCCCAGTCAGCAAGACCTATCTCCCTATGGTCAAAGAGAGCCTTGGATAGCGGTAAAGATTCCCCTTTTCTTATTAACTCAAATATACAAACCTAACTAATAAATAACAGCTATGAACAAAAGACTGACTAAATCCAACGACAAGATGCTTGCCGGAGTATGTGCCGGTATAGCTGATTACTTTGAGCTTGATCCCACATTGGTTCGTGTAGGATATGCTTCACTTACCGTCTTCTCTATTGCATTCCCTGGCATATTATTATATGTATTGCTCTGCTTCATCATGCCGCAGAGCGAAATGGATTAATACAGCAAACAATGAAACGACATTTATTGACCTATGGCCTTACAGCCTTAATCAGCAGCATATTTGCCAGCTGCACCCAGAAGCCTGAGAGCATCGAATCTCTTTCTTCTCAATACGTTACGCTCGATGACAGCATCCAGATACACTACAAGCAGTGGGGCGAAGGCTCGCACACCGTAATGTTTATCCACGGCTTCGGCTGCGACATGAACGCTTGGGAGGCTCAGTTCGACGCCTTCCGTGATGACCCCGATATGCGACTCCTCTTCATCGACCTTCCTGGTTATGGACAGAGCTCCAAGCCGCACGTCGACTATACCCTCGCACTCTTCAGCCGCGCAGTCACGACGGTCCTTGATGAGGTGGAGTGCGACTTTACCTTCCTCGTCGGTCACAGCCTTGGCACCCCTGTCTGCCGCGTGGCCGTGATTGCTAACCCTCAGCGCGTAGCTGGTATCATGGATATTGACGGCGTCTATTGCCTCTATCCGAAACTCTCAGACACTCCTACCGAAGAAGAGCTGGCCGCTTCTAAAGCCTATGAAGAGGCCGTGCAAGGCTTTGCTTCGTCGTTCGATGGTGACGCGTGCAAAGACAATATCACCGGTTTCGTACTGTCTTTGGCAGGACCTGAAACTCCCGCATCCATCACCAACTACGCCATGAGCTGTATGCCTCAAACGCCTGAATATGTGGCTTCGAGCACCATGCACAACCTCATTGACCCTATGTGGTGGGCAGAGTTTCCGATCCCCTTCCCTGCCGAAATCATCTGCACCCAGAACAGCGGCTTAGAGCAAGATAATCGCGAGAGGATGCAAGCCTACTTTGGCAACATGCAATACACCGAGCTGGAGACCTGCGGCCACTTCATCCAGCTGGAGCAGCCATCGCTGATCAATGATTGCCTGCACCGCCTCATCACTACCGCTATGAGTTCGGTGCCAGAGAGATTGATATCCGAGGAACTGAAGAAATAATCCTCGCATCCCTTCCACGGTACGGTGGAGAGGATGCCAAGATCAAGGCATCTCCCCCAGTGTACGGTGGAGAGGATGCCGAGACCAAGGCATCTCCCCCAGTGTACAGTGGAGAGGATGGCACGACCAAGGCATCTCCTCCAGTGTACGGTGGAGAGGATGGCACAACCAAGGCATCTCTCCCAATGTACGGTGGAGAGGATGGCACGAGCAAAGAAGGGACAAACCGAAATCGTGGCGGCACATTTGATTTGAAAAAAGTGACAACTTGCAAAAATTTGAAAGTGAAAGTGAAAATTGTCGCGAAAACATTGTCAAAATGACTATGAAAGACCGAAAAACACCTATCTTTGCAGCACAAAACAAGAGAAATACACCGCACGATGCAGTGTGCTATTTTTGAGAGTGGACAAGCATTATTGATCCAAACCTAACTATTGATATTTTTTACCTATTAACTATGATAAGTTTTATGAAAACAGCTATTACAAGCGCTGTCGCTGCCACAATGAGCATGACAGCTATGGCTACCGGAATGCCAGATGTAACCGGAACGATCGTCGATAACAACGGCAACCCGATGGAGTTTGTGAATGTCGTATTGCTGAGCCTCCCTGACTCTACTTTCGTGCAGGGTGCAACGAGCGACATGGATGGCAAGTTTAACATCGTCACGCCAGAAAAAGAGGGAATCCTCAAAGTGTCAAGCATCGGCTATGAGACCTTATTTATTAATACGCGCGACTTCCGCGAGGGGATCCGCATCCAGCTCCAGGAGGACAACAGGATGCTCAACGAAGTGACCGTCAAAGGCCAGTTGCCAAAGACCAAGCTGACGGGCAATTCGATGGTAACAGCCATTCAGGGCTCAGTGCTTGAGAAGTCGGGCACCGCCAAGGAAATGTTGGCAAAAGTGCCAGGCATGACGCAGAAAGGTGACGATCTGGAGGTATTGGGCAAGGGTACTCCTATTTATTATATCAACGGCCGCAAGGTCAACGATAAGGAGGAACTGAAGCGCCTCCGTTCGGAGGAGATCAAGGAAGTGGAAGTTATCACCAATCCGGGTGCTCAGTACGACGCTACCGTTTCGGCTATAGTTCGCATCAAGACTATCCGCCGCGAGGGGCATGGCTTCGGCTATGATCTGAACCTCGGCAACAACAGTGACCTTGCCTACGGCTATAACGACCCAAGCGCTACGCTCAACCTGCGCTATCGCCTCAAGAACGTCGATTTCTTCGGCATGGTAAACTACTGGAAGTGGGATAATGTGAGCGATGCAGAGCCAAAGCAGAAGAGCTACTTCATGGACAATGGCCAGATCCGCACCATCGAGCAGAACTCGACCTTCCGCCAGAATTGGCGTGGCGAGGGGCTCAACTACAACGCAGGATTTAATTATCAAATCGCAGATAATCATTCTATCGGCGCACGGTTGCAGTTCAATAACAATCTGGTTGTACCTATGACGATGGCACAAGACACGCACATGAAACAGTATCTGGCCGACGGCAGCGACTACAGCGAGGAACACAACAATTCTTACCAGGAGGAGCGCGACCATAGTCCTTACAACTGGGAAGGCAACGCCTATTACAATGGTAAGATTGGCAAGCTCGGGATTGATCTCAACCTGGATTTTCTGACCAACAAGACCACAGAAGAGACCTCTATTGAGGAGCATAGAAACAATTTTGCATCGAACTATGCGACTGAGAATCGGACGGGTAACCAGATGTATGCCGGCAAGTTAGTATTGAGCTATCCGGTGTGGAAAGGCCAGTTGCAGGCAGGTACGGAGATGACCTTTGTGACTCGCAAGAATACCTACAGCACAAAGGGTCTTTCGCTGCCAGGCTCTGACTCGAAGGTAGAGGATGACAACATCGCAGCTTTCGTGGAGTACGCTTTCCAGTTGCCAAAGGCAGGTAACTTCAGCGCTGGTTTGCGCTACGAGTATGTCGGTTTCGACTACACGGACAAGCTCAACGACAAGAACAGCATGAAGCGCTATACCGACGACTTCTTCCCATCGCTCTCCTGGTCGAACCAGTGGGGCAGCTGGCAGACAGCATTGAGCTACGGTGTAAAGACCTCGCGTCCAAGCTACTGGATGCTCAGCGAGTCGCTGCAGTACCTCAATCCTTACTCTTTGCAGCAGGGTGATCCGAAGCTCAAGAATGCAACAATCCAGGAGGTAAGCGCCAACGTACGCTGGAAGTGGATCAACCTCTTCATGGCTTACGAGCGCCGCGATGATGCACTCACACAGTGGTCGTACATCTATAATGATCAAGGCGTTATCCTCATCAAGAACATCAACATGGAGGATCCGATGCGCAACATTGCCGCCTTCGTATCGCTGTCGCCAACCTGGGGATGCTACTCGCCAAACTGGACCTTCGGCTTGCAAAAGTTCTTTGACAAGCACACCCTCGCTGATCCTCGTGAGGCTACAGGTTCGCGTGAGGTTCGTTACAACAATCCTATCGGATTCTTCGACCTCAACAACGCCTTCCGTTTCAAGCATTCATGGCAGTTGGAGTGCAATGCCAACATCATGACCACGGGTGATGTGATGAACTATCGCTTGAAGAAAGCATATTGCAACCTCAGCTTCGTCATACAGAAGTGCTGGCTCAAAAATGATGCGCTCTGCCTCCGTGCTTCGATCAGCGATGTATTGCAGCGTACCGCCCAGGACATGGAGATGGATTGCGGCTACTACACAATGAATCAGTTCTCTATCAACAATCGTCATCGCCTCAACGTCTCGCTGCGCTATACGTTCAACGCTCAGCAGAGCAAGTATAAGGGTACGGGCGCTGGCAAGGAGGCTGCAAGCAGAATGAGTAATTAATTTTAGATTTACACTTTATATAGAAATGAAAAAGCTTCTTTCTTCAATCGCAGCCATCTTCTGCAGTAGCGTTTTGATGGCACAGGATCTAAGTCAGGTCAAGGTTCTCAACGACTCTTTGTTTCTCAGCAATGAGTCTTATATCAACGGCAACAAGTACCAGCGTGACGCCATACTTTTCGTCGACATGCTGTCCGATACGCATCCATATTATATAAAGAAGGAGCGCAGGGATCAGCTCTTTGCCGGACAGGAAATGTTGCTCGAGAAATGTGCCAGCTGTGACAATGACTCAGTCTTTGTCTCGTTGCTCATCGAGACCTTGGGAGACTTGCGTGACAAGCATACGGATGTCATTGACCTCAAGCAGTTAAGTGCAAAAAAGAAAGCTGCTCAGGAGCAGCAGCAAGCAGACGAAACCTCTGGTGCAATCATGGCCAACCAGGGGGATCTGTTCCACTATCTCATCGTCCCTGAGCAAAAGCTTTGCTACCTGCAGTTCAACCAGTGTGCTGACGCTCGTACTATGCGCAATGAAACCCTTCCTCGCTGGGACACAATGCTCGATGAGATGTTTGCAAAGATGAAAGAAGAAGGTATCAAGCACCTTGTCGTAGATGCACAATATAACAATGGTGGCAGCAGTATGCTTTGTGATGAATTGCTCATCCATCTTTGTCCATTCGCACAGTTACAGACTCTTTCCACCTCTCTCCGATTCTCTCGTCTGATGGGTACATACAATCCTCGCATTGCCATAGCTAAGCAGAGTTGGGAGGCCGATGGTCACATCGACGAGCTGTATCCTATGCCAGCTGGCAAGGTCGGTCCAGACTTCGTTCAACCGGAGGTGTTCGAGGGTGATGTCATCTTCGTACAAAGTGAAAAGACCTACAGCAGTGCCGGTATACTTATGACCTTGGCTCGTGACAACCACATCGGCATGATTGTTGGTACCAACTCTACCTTCTCCCCTTCTCACTACGGCGAGGTTCTTCCTTATAGATTGCCTAACACTGAAGTTGTAGGCACCATCAGCTGCAAGTTCTTTGCCCGTCCTGACGCAGATCATCTTGATGACAAGACGCTCGTCCCTGATGTTGAGATTGATCTTAGCGACAAGGAGAAGGCTTGGGATGAAATTCTGAAGCTTTTTTGATTGATACAACCCATACAGATATCACCCTAAACTTTCTTTTGTGATAAAACTAAATAAATATAATACAATGAACGAAATGAAATTTTGTCAGAGCTGCGGAATGCCGCTCAACGAAGAGACCCTCGGTACCAACACCGATGGTAGCAAGAATCACGACTACTGCATCTATTGCTATAAGGATGGTGCATTCACCGGTAACTTCACCATGGAGGAGATGGCAGAATATTGCTCCATGTTCGTCGAGGAATATAACAAGAACACAGGCAAAAATCTCACTGCCTGCGAATACAAGCAGGAATTGCTCAAGTACTACCCGACCCTCAAGCGCTGGAATGGTGACGATGCAAATCTGCCTCACGCTGACCATCCGATGAAGAAAGTATTTATCGGTGAAGTAAATGCACTGTTACCAGACCTTCATGTCGATAATCTCTATGTACTTCAAGGCACTTTCATCAATCAGACCTACAACATCAATGGAAATGAGGTAAAGCTCCTTGATGATAATGCAACCTACTGGGGTAATCAGATCCAGAAGGCTAATGGCCGCTGCTACGGCATTGCCTGCTGCGAGAAGTATATCCTTGTCAGCGAGTATGGCATGGATGGTGCAGATGCAGAAGTAGTAATTTTCATGAAAAGATAAAAATGAAGATGGTTACTATAGGTGTGATGGCTGTGTTTTACATTGCTTATTTCGCAAAGCAGCTCAGCCAGCGCCAGCAGGGGATTGACACGATGATCTTGGGCAAGGGAGATAAGCCTGAGAGTCAGAAGAAGCTGGAGATGACGCTCAAAGTGGCAACGTTTGCCATGCCAGCCGTGGAGATTCTCAGCATCCGATGGAAACTCATGGCGCTTCCTGCCTGGCTACAGTGGACGGGCGTAGGGATTGCAGCGCTTGGCGTTCTCTTCTTTGTTGCAGGTATGCTGACAATGAAAAATAACTGGCGCGCGGGAATTCCTGAGAAGAAAGAGACTTCGCTCGTAACTACCGGCATTTATAGCATCAGCCGCAATCCTGCTTTCGTCGGCTTTGACCTGATGTATCTCGGCATTGTCATCGCTTTCCCGAATGCTTGGCACGCTTGCGCAGCAGCCTTCACAGCGTGGCTCTTCCACAAGCAGATCAAAGAAGAGGAGACATTCCTGGAGAAAGCTTTTGGTGAAGAATACTCTGATTATAAAAATAATGTAAGACGATATATTTGACTTTAACTATGAAAAAGATTTTATTTATATTAGCATTTGCTATGATTGGCACCAGCTGCCTGTTTGCTCAGAATAAGAGTCGCAGAGATCTGTTCATTGAGCAGATGACGGAGAAAGAAAACCTCATGCGTGAGAAGTTGTACTCTGGTCATTACGACGAAGGAATCGAACCTCTGAAAGACTTGATTCTGCTGGTGGACACTACAACCATCTGCGAGGATCCAGAAAACAACGTACCCAAAGCTGCAATGATCGAGCAAAAGAGCATGTATCAGTACGACCTGGCTTGCTGCTACGCTTTGACTGGACAGAAGAAGAAGGCGCTCGAAGCCTTGGCGCAGTCGGTCGAAAATGGTTATAACGACTATAATCATATCCTGGTTGATACTGACTTCGATTCGCTCCGTAAAGACAAGAAATTCCAGCAGTTAGTGCAGAAGGTCAAGGAGCAGACAAAGCTCGGACTTCTGAAGAAGAGCAACGCGTATGACTTCGCTGACCAGACGGAGATCCCAGCATTCGTGTACGAACCCATGGAGGATCAGAACCTCAAGCGCGTACGTGAGTACTTCCAGCTCGACACCATCCCTGGTAAGGACGATGAATTGACCCACATCAAGAACCTCCTGCACTTCGCGCATGACCACATCCGTCATGATGGTAGTAACATGGCTATCTGCGAGTTTGATGCCATCGACATCTATAACTATTACCGCTCGACGGGTAAAGGTGTCAACTGCCGCCAGCTGGCGCTCAGCCTCTGCGACATGTACTTAGCTATGGGTTATAAGGCTCGCGTAGTGACCTGTCTGCCAGCCGATCCGAACGACTATGAGTGTCACGTCATCAACACCGTATATTCTGAATCGCTCCAGAAGTGGCTCTATGTTGACCCAACGATGGACGCTTGGGTAATGGATGAGAATGGCACGATGCTCAGCATTGCCGAGGTTCGCGAACGCCTGATCAACGACCAGCCGCTCGTACTCTGCGAGACAGCTAACTGGAACCACGAGAATGGTCAAACCAAGGAGTATTATCTGGAGACCTACATGGCTAAGAACCTCTATTACTTCGTCTGCAAGAACCGCAGCTTCTTCAATCAGGAGAGCATCTATCGCAACATAAACAATGAGGATATACGCCTGATCCCTAATGGATTTGTCAATGATAACTTCGGTGCTGCTAAGACAACGACGAATCCGGAGGTGTTCTGGATGAAGCCTTGAGCAACTGGAAATATTGAGACAAAAAGAATATAAAAATCCCTATCAGATGAAAAAATTCAAAGCCTGGATGCATCGTCATCACAATTCGATCAGCTCTTTCATGAGCAACTTCATTGCCACCGTATTAGGTATCGTACTGACGCTTGGTACGACGGTATTGTACGACTATCATCAGAAAAAGGAAGCCGCGGAAGTGCTGGTGGAGCAATGTCTGGCGAACATGGAGGGTCGACTGGCGGATCTGGATAGAGTGATTGCTTTATACGACCTGCAAGACTCTGTATTTCAGGTGATGAATACTACCCCTTTAGACTCATTGAGCGAAGATGATCTGGATGGCATGATAAATATTATCGAAGCACAAAAAAATCTGGTTGTTAACCAAGTATACGAGAAACTTTTCTCACAGAGCACCAACAGTCTTGAGACCATAGGGAGTTTCTCCCGAGTAATTGGCGAAGGCTTTGAGGGGCTGAAATATGCCGAGGAGAATCATGCGACCATCAATGCGCTCAAAAAAGAATTAGAACGAGAAATGGTCTATAGCAGAAATACCTATTATGACAAAAGATCGATGCACGATGTATTCAAAACAATGGTCTCAAGTACATACTACTTTCTTTTCAGCGCAGAATATTCACGACACGTTAATTCGGTACGATACTTCCATTGGCAACTGAAGCAATACATCCCCGCTGCCCGCAGCCTCTGGCAGGGAGAGATGTCGGAAGAGGAGTTCTGGAAGAGAGACAGGGAAGGATGGCGCTGATCGCCATTTGCTGTTGACCCTTAATACTTAACTATTGATAAAAACTATAGTTGTATGTTATCAAATCATAGAATTCTTCTTCGTCCTTGGCTGGAAAGTGACGCCGAGGCGTTATATAAATATGCGAGTGACCCGGATATCGGGGAGCGTGCCGGTTGGCCTCCTCATCAATCCTTGGAGGATAGTCAGGAAGTGATCCGCACTGTCTTTCACAATGACACCACTTGGGCCATCGTCCTTAAAGAGACGGGCGAAGCCATTGGCGCCATGGGTTATATGCCTGTGTGCGAACTGAATCTTCCTGCTCGTCCAGGCGAACCGCTCGTAGGTTATTGGGTAGGCAAGCCTTACTGGAATCAGGGAATCTGCACTGAGGCCTTGCAGTTGATGCTCGATTATATTCGCAAAGAAACCTCCTACAGTTCCCTCATTTGCAGTCACTTTATAGATAATCCTGCCTCTGGCCACGTGATGGAAAAATGTGGATTCGTCCCGACTGGAGAAACTGCGGTGGATGAGCTACTGCACACTGGAGAGGGCCGGCCGATGAGAGTGCTGAGGTTAGAGATTCTACGCTAATCTCCTCTTATAATATAATATGAGAAAGAAGATAATTTTACTTGCCTTCGCCGCAAGTCTCATTAATATAAGTTGTATCGCACAACACAAATTCGTACAACGAAGTACAGATGTGCTATGTATAGCTCCGGCAGCTACAGGATTGGTCAAAGCCATTGTAGAAAAAGATAAGAAGGGTATCATTGAGTTAGGATTAAGTTCTGCCACAGGAATTGTCTTGAATTACGGGGTGAATGCTTGTATTAATAAGAATCGTCCAGAAATGCCTTCTAACCAAAGTTGGAGTGATCATCATGCTTTTCCGAGCACACACACGATGGCAGCCTTTGATGGAGCTACCTTCCTGACGAAAAGATATGGATGGAAATGGGGTGTTCCTGCCTATGCCATTGCTACGTATGTGGCATGGGGACGAGTATATACTGACAAGCATGACTGGTGGGATGTCTTGGGAGGTGCCATAATCGGAGCAGGTTCGGCACTGATCTATACCCG
>JAZRXZ010000175.1:0-21964 GCA_045600445.1 Bacteroidales bacterium
GATACTACTTTAAAATAAAAAAGACGTGGGAAGCAGATTCTTGCTTACCACGAGAATTCAGGCCTTAGCACTTGCCTACCTACCATGATAAGCAACGCTGTTAGCCCACGCCTAATGCGAATATACAAATACATCTTTATCTTGCACTCATTTTTCTTGAGCACAGAACAAAGATATGGATATTACACATCACGTAGACGTTTCGTTGCCTATTCATCTTCGGTAGGTTTTCAAAGGTGCTAAGTTCGAATTCCCAAAGATAAACGTCGAATACGTCTTTTCTTTTCACAAAGACCACCTCTTGCCCACCCATTGGGCTAACAAGCGATGGTGTTGCAAAGATACAACATTTTTGAATAAGTTGTATCCGAATCACTCATCTTTTTTCAAAATTGTCTATATTTTATTATTAATAATGTGTATTTGTAATTTATTCGTCACAAAAATATCAACATAAAGAGTAGAGTTTTGTTTTGTGACAAGAAAAAGGCTTTCTATGGAAAAACACTAAAAACATGGCTTGTTACCTTTCTGTATTATCGTTTTAAAACAAGAACCGGCATCTACAAAATCCATTCTCCTTGAAAATTTACGGTTAACGAGTGTTAAGTTCGTGTTAACAGATGTCAATTCACTTTTACCTCAATTGGATATCTATTCCCCCCTATTTCTCCTTTCTTAATCATGTCTTACAACCAAATATTTCGATTGGGAACATTGTGGTATCTTTTTATGAGCGAGTAAAGCGCTATCTGTTGATTAATAGCAGGTTGTAAGTTTTGCTTAAAGTTGGACGTGGGCTTACATCGCAAACTCCTCATCCATACGCTCACACGTATTGCGGAACTTCTCGCACAAAGAGTCCCCCCATTTCTTGTTCGGGTGAAGCTGTCTGTATTGGTCATAACTACTCTTCTGCCAGAGCGTGAAGAGGTTGTCGGTAAAGTACCCACTATACTCGTTGAGCGTATCGGCTGTGAAGTGGAGTATCTGCTTATCATTGCCGAACCAGTCTGGGTGCATCATCTGTCTGGCGAAGGAAGAGGGGCTTGTGTCGTCGAGGTGTCCGCGGAAGTTCAGCACACTCCAGATGCAGAGCCATTGGTTCTTCTTGTCCATGCTGAGTGCCAGTTTGCGGATGCGCTCACGCAGTTCTTTGAGTCTCACAGGCTTACCCTTCACCGTCAGCTTGAACACCTCATTATATAATTCTGGCACGGCAAGCTGAGGGTGGGTCAGCAGCAGGCGTTCGTTCTCCAGTTTCTGCCATTTTGCCATCAGGGCAATAAACAGGCAGAAGTCTTCTGGCGTGATGGATGCCTGCTGTATTTCTGTGGCAAGCGACTTGAGGTCATTGGCGTGGTGGATCACAGAGAGCTGCAGCGATTGGGGCATCTGGTTCAGCAGTTCACGCTCTGCATCGTCAATCAGCTGCTCAGTCACTGCCTTGCGGAAGGTCAGGGTTTCCCAATAGCGTTCCAGTTCCTGCTTGCCGATGTCTGAGCGCCGATAGTAATCCAGTGTGGCTTGCAGGCGTTCACCCACATCCTCGGTGGGGAGCAGTTCGGCAGCCGTGAGTTTCATCACGCGTCTAAAGTGCAGGAGCAGATAGCACATCAGCGAGTAGAACTCATAAAGCAGCCAGAAGCGCTGGCGATAATCCATGCCCGGGAAGCGCACCGGCTCCATCTTCTTGCTCATGATCTTCTCTACTTCTGCCGTATTGGCTATGAGCTCGTTCATCGATTGGCCTTTCTCGCCCGAAGCCTCCAGCAGTTCGGCTATTCGAGGCAGCAGCTGTGACATCTCGCTGGGCATCAGCTCAGACTTCCTGCCCTCCAGGGTCTTTGTGCTTTTGATGCCCTCCACCACCTGCATCATCAGGGGTGCCAGCTGCTGGGCAATAAAGGCATCGAGTGCCACACACCAGGCTTCGTTCTGCTGAGTGCGCAGGTGTGTCACTTCCTGCTGTTGCAGCACATAGTCGGTGTCGGTCATCACGCACAGTCGCGATGCCTTGAGGCATAGCGACTTCAGGTCGAGGGTCATCTCGAGGGTGGTAATATCGGTCCATCCCGTAATCAGGGCATTGGCCGATGCCAGCAGATTGCCCATCTGCTGGTCGAAATTCTGATAGCTGAGGTTCTCTAACATGGGGCAAAGGTACTGCTTTTTTACTTTTCCTGCAAGTTTTTCCCGTAGCATTTCCCGTAAAACTTCCCGAAATGCCCGTTTTTTCCCGTAAACTGCCGGTTCCTTCCGGGTGGCTTACGGGAAATAATTTTTTCTGCTCCTTTATCCTATTATCTTTGCATCGTCAAACTTAATTTTTTTTCGATATGGAACAGATCAACCTTTCTTCCTCAGCTTCATTGCAGGCAATGACTGAGATGCAGGCAGCCGTACTCCTCGTGGAGAGCTACCTGACCGAGAATTACGAATTTCGTCGCAACGTGCTCAATGGCAAGACTGAGTATCGTACTGATGGCGAGTGGAACGTGGTGACCCCACAGGTGATTAACAGCATTGTGCGCAAGGCCAAGAAGGATGGCATTGGCGAAGACAAGACTCCACGCAAGGACATCGAGGAGTATATCGGCTCAGATGCCATAGCTGACTATGACCCCGTGCGCGAGTACCTTACTCTTCTTCCTGCCTGGGATGGCCGCAACCATGTGTCGGCTCTCTTCAACCGCATCCCGGGCATGACCTCTGAGCAGCTCTCGTGGTGTGCCACCTGGTTGCGCTCTATGGTGGCTCACTGGCTGGGCATCGACCGTCAGCATGGCAACGAGTGTGTGCCTGTGCTCATCGGCCCTCAGGGTTGTGGCAAGAGCACCTTTGCCGTACGTCTTCTGCCGGAGCATCTGCGTGAGTATTACCTTGATCACATCAACTTCGGCAACAAGTTCGATGCTGATATGGCCTTGACTCACAACCTCCTGGTGAATATCGATGAGTTCGCCAACATGGGCAACAGTCAGCAGGCCAAACTCAAGCAGACCCTCTCGAAGGTGAAGGTCAATGGCCGTCCTATCTTTGGCCGTGAGCAGCAGGACCGTAAGCGCTATGCCTCGTTCATTGCCACCACCAACGATGAGCATCCTCTGTGTGACCCTACCGGCAGTCGCCGATTCCTCTGTCTCTCCATTCCGAAGGGTGTGCTCATCGACAACCTCACCCCCATCGATTATGTGCAGCTTTATGCGCAGGTGATGCATGAGATTGAGGTCGATGAGATTCCTTACTGGTTCGGCAGCGAGGAGGTGGCACGCATCCAGAAGTCCAACCTGCCTTTCTTCAAGACCGATGATATGGAAGGCCTCCTTTGCCTCTGCTACCGTTTGCCAGAAGGAGAGGAGCAGGGCGAGTGGCTGACTTGCAAGGAGGTGTGTAATGTGCTCTCTAGACAGTATCCTTCGATGAAGGTGTGCAACCAGACAAAGATCCGAATTGGTCAGACCTTGAAGTATCTTGGTTGTACCTCAAAACATACCAGAAACGGGGCTGTCTATAACCTCGTCTCACTGGCAGCATGAGGTAAATGCAAATGAATTGAAAAGTGTCGTCACTCATCACACGCCTTTGTAAAAGGTTGATAATAAATATGATATGCGCGTGATGAGTGTGTGATGAGTGATGTTGACTCATCACGCCTCTATCCATTTTGCAATCAGATAGTTATAGCCGAGTGTGACGAGTGATGACAAAATTGAAGCATTGTATATTTTTTTCTATTGGCGTCAGTTCTTCTCCTCTATTATGACTGGCATCAGTCCCTCCTTACACTCCGTTTGCTGTCAAGTGAAGGCAGTCCACTGCCAGCCTTATGACAGTCCACTGTCATCTCTTGACATTCATTAATACCCACTATTCTCATGGAAACTTTATCTCCTTCTTGTTGCTGCTCAGTGGCAGCATGTCCAAAGAGTGGCGTGTGCTATCGCCACCTCAACTATCAGAAGCAAATGGCAGAGGCCGAAAGCTTCGAAGTACTCAACCCCACCCGTCAGGCACCCGATGCCAACGGCTGTCCGCACTACATCGTGGAAACTACCGAACGCTGGGCCTATGGTTTCAAGCGCCTCTACAATACCATCCCAACCGGCAACACCAAGTGCATCAACTGGGGTGTCCGATTCGGTAGCGATTCGACCTATTTCCGAACCAAGCGAGGCGAGCGTCCCCTCACTCCAACAGCGCAGCAATCCATCCTTGACACCATCGCCCGTCTGGGCGGAAACCCCTCTGTCGGCTTCGATCGATATGTCGATCAGAAGGTGTATCGCAAGCCAGAGTAGGGCTATCGCTAAAATAATGCTGCGAAGAGTCAAAAAAACGATAAATAATTTGGTGATTCGGATATAAAAATCTATCTTTGCAGCGCAAAGTCGCCCGAAAAAGTGTGGCAATTCTGAGAAAAGTCGCCCGATTTTGTGTGTTGAGATTGTGTTAACATTTAAATATCAGCCATTTATGTGTCGTGCACCGCTACCATAACCTTATAATCACAGAATTGACCTTAGGAGACAATGACGCTTACAATTCTTTCGTGTCTTTCATATTTCCTGAAATCAAGGCAAATACACTCTTATTCTTGCAAAAAGGTATCTCAGGAATTTGTTTGATACATTCCGACAAGAAATAAGGTACTCTACGATTTTGTAAAGTACCTTTGTCGGTTTATTATGTTGATTGAAATATCACAATCATTATTTCTCCGAATTGAGCAGCTCAATGCCATTCTCCTTAATGAGTATTCGCTGCTGCTTATAGAGCGCTCCGATGGCTTTCTTGAAGGTCTTCTTTGACATCTGAAGCTCGAAGGCAATCAATTCTGGTGTAGAGCGATCGGTGAGAGGCATGAAGCCACCGTGCAGATGCAGCGCTTTGAGGATGGTAGCCTCGGCAGGATCAATCATCTGACGATAACCCATTGGCTGTAGTGAGAGGTCGATCTTCTCATCCTCACGTACACCTTTGACCCAAGCGCGGAGACGCTCACCGATGTGGATCTCGCGGAAGATCTGGTTCTTGTATACCAATCCTGTATGCGAGTGATTGATGATTACCTTATAGCCGAGTGGAGTAGGCTTCCAGACGAGAGCCTCCACCTCCTCGTTATTCTCATAGGTAGGAGGGACGTTGTCAAGGTACTTGTCCAGTTTGCTGGTACCTGCGATGCGTCCGCTGATCTCATCAATATATATATAAATAAGGTATCGGCGCCCTTCCTCCATCTTCTGCGCCTGTTCACGATGGGGAATGAGGAGTTCTTTCGATGTCCCCCAATCGGCAAAGGCACCTACCTGATTGACACTATTGATCTTGAGATGTGCAAACTGGCAGACAGTGGCATAGGGATGCTCGTTGGTGGCGATGAGACGCGCCTCTGCATCCTGATAGACGAAGACCTTGAGCACGTCGCCTTCCTTGACCTCTGCTGGCATATAGCGCTTCGGCATGAGGATCTCAAGACCCTCACCACCATCGAGATACAATCCGAAGTCTACGAGTTTGCAGACGGGAAGTTCGTTATATTGTCCTAATTTTACCATGTTAAATCTGTTTATAGAGTGTCAGAAAACTATGATCTTTTGGCACTCTACTTATTTTACCACCACCAGCTTATCTCCCTGCAGTTCCGGTACAACGCCGAGAATACTCTTGCGGAGACAGTAGTTGAGGTCATTGCGGAAACCGTGGCGCATCAGACGGAGCGCATGTTCACTCTGCATCAAGAAGGCAGAGAAGTTGCGGTTAGCCTGATGCCATAATGCAACGGCGAGACGAGCGCCATCGCTGGCTGCTTCTACACCTTCCTCAGCTAGTAAGGTGCTGGTGAGAGCTCCTGCGAAAAGCGAGTCCTCCAGACAGATACGGCCGTCCGCACCTGAGCAGACGATGAGTACGTCCTTACCCATGGCAAGGATGCGGTTGGCCAGCGCCTGCAAGTTGACGAAAGCTCCGATGAGCAGACAATAGCATTGTGATGCACCTTTGATGGCTTTGGTACCATTGGTGGTCATGATGACCAGTGACTTGCCATTGACCTTCTCGACCGAATACTCGGCAGGACTATTACCAAAGTCGGCAAATGAGCAACGCTCGGTCGACTGTTCTGCACCTACCAGATAGCCTAAAGCTTTATAAGACAGTGCTTCCTGCTCGGTAGCTACAGGGATGATACTTTCAGCTCCGTTGGCAAAGGCCGTACAAATGGTAGTGGTGGCACGGAATACGTCCGTCACCACCACCACAGAATCCTGATGCTGGTAAAGATCCAGCAAACTTGGAGAGAAGCAGATTTCAATCTTCATGCTCACTCCTTGTTTTTTAGAGGAACTTCTCGATAGCCTCCTGAAGAGCAGCCTTGTTAGCAGCACCTACAGTCTTGTGAACCACTTCGCCACCCTTGAGGAAAAGAACCACAGGGATATTGCGGATGCCGAACTGAGCTACGAGGTCCTCACCTTCGTCAACATTGTACTTGCCAATAACAGCCTTGCCTTCATACTCCTCAGCGAGCTGCTCGATGATAGGAGTGAGACGCTGACATGGGCCACACCAGGTTGCCCAGAAGTCAATAACTACGAGTTGGTCGCCGGCGATGATCTCGGCATAGTTCTGATCGGTAATTTGCTTTGCCATAATTTTTGATTTTTAACAAGAAGACCCACCCCCTGTGCCCCCTCCCGTTAAATAGGGAGGGGGAATGGTATGTAATGTTACGCGAGGGGTGGTAGTGGTCTTTTTGAGTTAATTATTTTTTAGTATTTTAAAAAATGTTTATATAATCCGGCCCTTTGTCAGATTTTAGCAACATTACTATCTACTCCCCCTCCCTATTTAACGGGAGGGGGTAAGGGGGATGGGTCTGTTCTTAGAAGAAGATCTCCTCGTTCTGTATACCATCGACCTGAATGTCTACGGTACCTTCCACCTTGCCTGACTCGAAGCAACCGCTGTAGATATTTGCATCGACAACCTGCTGTCCGTACTGACCATAACGGAGGAAGTTGCTGCCAGCCAGAGTTGGATCGTTGATATCCATAATAGCCTCATAGAACTGGCTCTGGATATCGAGACTGATCATTGGCTCAACATCCTGCTTGTCCCAGATAATACCACCATCGTAGCGTACCTCCTGACCGAGCAAATCGTTGAGTGTGAATGCTGCGCTGGCAGGACCACCTACGATTTTGTCGAAGAACTTCAACTGACGTGGGAAGCTTACAGACAGATCGCCATGAGCGAAGAGCGAACCACGACGGCCGCCAAGGTAGAACGAACCAATGTAGCAGTTGTCATAGTTGTTGCGGAAGTGGAAGTACTTTGGCAGACCATACATTGCTACTGCACGCATGTAGATGTCAAGCATGGTATGACCGTCACGATCCTTCTGTGCCAGATCTTTGATATTATTGAGCGTAAGGATCTGATCAACATAGCTCTGTTCGGTGTACTGGCCACCATTAGCACCCATGTAGAGCTCATTGACTACCGCATTATCTCCCAAGTCAACTACGATGTCGCCAATTTCATTCTCCTCATTAAGGACGGTCGCACAGTTGCCACCGCTGAAGATAGCCTGGCTGACGTAGGCTGTAGTATTCTGACCGCCACCAATCTCGATGAGAGACTTCTGTACGTGTGGTCGTACCGAATTGAGCGCATACATGCGATCGAATTCGTTGGTCGCAGCATTCGGATGACGAGGATCAGTAGGAGTGAGGTAGACGTATGACTTGAGACTCTCGTCCCAGGTCTCAGTAACGCTCTTGACCGATGGGTCCCACTTATAGAGGTATTTACCATTACCAGCACCATAGATAGAAGCAATGGTTCCACCCTGCATCATGATACGAGTGCCATTATAAGCCTTGCCAGAGACATCATTGCCACCGAATACACGGCCATAGTTGCCGGCGGTGATCATGATGACCGATGAGTACTGGTTGTCTGCATAGGTGACCAGAGTCGTGTCGCGACGACCGGTTGCAGGATCATAGCTGATCTTGCTTGGCTTGATGTCGCCCATGCGCGAACCTCCATAGATATTATCGATCTTAAGACCCTCATTGCCGAGCACGAGCCAGAGGCCAGGAGAACCACCATCTGCAGGATGGAGGTTGCGGTCACCCAGTTCGTTATAGTAGAGTACATCTCCCTGATTGCAACCACCATAGATACTACCGATGTTTGCACGCTGGATGTCCCACTGTGGCTGGAGAGTCAATGGCGTCTTGTTATTACCACCATAGAGACGACAGATGTTATTGGCGAACAGAATCTGAGTGCCATCGTCCTTAAATCCTTCGTGCAATGCAGGACGGATGAGGAAGTTCTTGCCACGCTGATAGCAGCTCTCAGAGATGGTACGGTCGAACTTCGCCATATCGTTCTTGTTCGGATAGTCAATGGCGATATGGGTGGTGTGGTTGACACAACTGCTGTTTGCTCCACCGAAGGCGCTCAGGATTGTACCTCCATGAATCTCGAGATAAGTACTATCTACACTTGGACGGCTTACACCAGCCAAAGACTTCATCTCTCCTCCCATGGTGATGACCTCACCATTGGCATAGACGTCACCACTGCCAGCGTCACCATATTCACCATTTCCGCCGCCATAGACTTCGCCGATAAGAGGGAAGCCTGACGCGCTACCATCCTCATGTTCACCTTCGTTAATGAAGACGTAAGTATTAGAAGCGAAGTCGAACTGACGGATCTTAGACTTCTGATTGCTGAGACCAATCTTTCCTGAGAGGTCAGAACCACCGAATACACGGTCGATGATGACATGGAAGTGATCGCTCGAATGGTCTTCGATCTCGACCCAGGTACCGCCTTCGATATTTGCCATGCGAGCTCCACCAAAGACATCGCCTACACGTCCACTATAGACACGGACGTGCGTCGAGACACCATCCAGTGCATTGAACTGTGGAAGCAATGTACTCTTGCCACAGATATCACCTTGGTGGCCACCACCATAGACGCAACCCCAGACAGCGTTGCCAGAAGCATGACGAGCATCTGAGCCACGGCACTGGAGGTCAACGCCAACATTGGTACGGCCGATGACACGACCTGCAAGGCCGCCACCAAAGACATTCAGGCAGTTAGGAATACACATCTGGCCGTTCAGCACGGAACCTCTAATATTAATATAGGTGTTACCGAGGATCTCTGTATTCTGTCCCTTACCTGCACCATAGATAAGGCCGGTCTCTGAGTTCCATTCCTGAGAGATGCCTACCCAGCTCTCTCCTTCCTTCAGCTGATAGCCTCCGAGCAGGTCAGAGTGGAAATTGAGAGATGCATAGCCCATGACTATACCGTAGTCGAGACAGCCTGTGTAGATCTTAGCTCCCTTGTGCGCCTTGTTGCCCTTGGCGTCGGTTGTCTGCTCAAGAGTAGCAAAGCGATTGAAGAGGTTAAGCTGTAGACGGTCTGTCTTGATGAATGCATCGTGGTAAGGAGTAATACCACCAACCCATGAGCGTTCCTTGCCCTTTTCAGGTCCCTCTGTCTCAGTATAGGCGAAGTGCGCATTGCGTGAACCTCCGACTACTTGGTTCTGGACAGTAACACCGAGTGGCAGGGTATAGATATAGACAGAGTCGCTGGTCATGGAACCTCGATAACCGCCACCGGTAAAGTCGTTGATCATGACATCGGTAGCATCCATCTCGCCTGGAGTCTCGAAGACATGCTTGTCTCCCATGCGGTCATCGATAGGATAGTTGTTATGGAACTTACCGTCAGCGTTGAAGGTGAGGGTAGGGACACAAGACATATCAATAGCACGGGCAAAATGCTGGAAGTCTTCCTCATCGAGGAATCCATGATACCACTCCTTGCCGTCCTTGGTAGAGTAAGGGATGTTGCCTTCGGTGAAGAAGTTCTCACCATTACAACCCATGACGAGGTTGCCGATGCTGACGTGGCTACCGATGTTAAGCGCTACGCGACCAGTGTTAGGTACAAGAACTTCTCGGAGAAGTCCCCAGTCTGCTCTATTGACCTTATCCTGGTTAAAAAGACCGACGGTCGTATTGTTGCCACCACAGAAGAGTGAACCCAAGATATTGACGCGATCGTTAGCGCTGCTGCCGATGACATTAATCTCTGCACTTGCAACGTGTGGTCGTGAGCGATTGATGTATTTACTGTTAGAATTGTCAATGGCAGAGCGAGAAAGGAATTCGCGCTGGATATCCTCTCCGTCACCTGCTCCGAATACATCATAGAGAATCGTTCCTCCATAGATGTTAAGATGAGTTCCGTAACGCTCGTTGTTGCCACCAGCAATCATGCCGGCCACGTCGTTTCCTGCCGTGATACGACCAATGTAGATCCTGCTATTGTTGACCGAATCGTTTGGCGTGCCGATATTTACCTCGGTCTCACCATTGACGTTGCTCATGAGCGAACCGCCATAGACGCGAATCACATTGCCAGACTTGATATTGACAGTAGCACGAGAGGTGTAAGCGCGCTCGGAATTATCATGATTGAAGAAGAATCCGTTATTCAGTTCATTGTCTCTGATTCCGCAGTCGCCTCTCATGCCACCGCCGTAGATATTACGGATCTGAGCCATACCTTCTACGGTCACGGTGGTTGAGCCGAATACCTTACCATTCAAACCACCACCGAAGATATCTGAGAAGGTGATGAATGGGATGGTCTCCATCTTGCTGATCGAATCAAGACTCTTGCTGATGTCTATTACCGACGTATTCTGCTGCTTCAAGCCCTCTACATTGTCCACATTGATGTTAACATGTGTATCACCCAATACGTCTGTATCATCGCCGAAGCCGCCTCCGCAGAGCGCAAAGCGACGGTCCCATGGCTTCTCGACGTTCCAGTAATGGCAACCTGCACTGTCAAGCATTGCTTGGCTGAAGAGACTACGGTGCGCCTCGACGTAGGTGTCGCCATGAATGTGGCTGGCATCACGACCAGAACCATAGATGCCGAAGAAACGGCCTGCATCGTAACGGCTACCTCGCTTGTTGAAGAAGAACTCACCGCCATTGATCATGACGTGTGCATTGCCTTCGATATCAGAGATGACGTTGTGTTCGGCGTGGAGCACATCCTTGTGTCCGTGGCCACCACCGAAAATAGAGTTGCCGACCTTGCCTCCAAGGATATTAACGTAAGTGTTGCCAGAATTCTCAATATCCTTAGCCTTACGGACGTCGCTATAGTTGCCACCACCGAAGACGAAATCCTGTACTTCCGCATTACCTTCAATCGATACACTGGCAGAACCAAAGATCGCAGCAATGTCTTCTGTGCCGTTGCGCTCGCCATTTTCGCGATAGTAGCATCCTTCACCAGCGCCGAAGATATTTCCTTTCACGATGCCGTCGCTGACCTTTATGGATGTGTTGCCAAGTACTTGTGCTGTCTGGCTGAAATAAGAAGCATTCTTTTTCTCATCCTGTAGGACAGGGTAGCCTGTGAGGTCGCAGTTGTCATAGTAGTTGGTACTACCGCGACCACCGCCAAAGAGATAACCTTCAATAATGCCACCCTCAACCAAAATATTGATGTTGCCAAAGATGCTACCGCACTGGCTATTGGCCTCACGGGTCTGCAGCTGGTTGCTGAAACCGAACCCTCCACCATAGACGCTACCATAGAGATGTGTACGTCCGCTGATCTTGATGTTGACCTCAGAGAATTCTGGATAGAGAAGTTCACCATAAGGATTGATGATACGCGGCATCTTGCCTTTGGCCTGCTCATAGTCTCCATAAGCAATCTTACCATTTCTGGTAGTGTATGGGATCAGCTGATCGAGAGTATGCTTCTCTTCATTGAGTGCAAAGCCCATGACGCTGCCAGCACCAGCACCATACATGGTAGAACGTACGTAACCACCAGTAATATTGATGTCAGTTGTTCCGTAGAAATAAGAATTGCAGGTCTCGGTGAAATTGCCTTTTGGATTCAGAATACGTCCATTTCGTCCCAAATTAGCTCCATAGAGGTCAAAGACGATACCAGACTCAATGTTGATGCTGGTCTTTCCAAAGAAACTGTCCGATGGACGGGCAATGAGTTCATTCTTCTCTCCCTTCACAAAAGCAGGACGACCATAGCCGACGTTACCACCTACTACACGACCTACACGTGAACGTCCCTTAATGTCGATGGTCGAAACGGCCCAGCAGGAACCATCTACCTGACCGCCAACCACCAGTGCCAAATCGTAAGGATTAGCCCAGTCGTTACGAGTGTTGCAGATATCGACCAACAGGTGTGGCTGCATCGGATGACGAGGCGAACCAGAGACGTTGCCAGAAATGTAGCAGTTCTTGGTAAAGCGGCTGCCACCGATCAGACGACCATAATAGCCAGAAAGCAGACGGATCTGGTTCTCTTTATAGTCATAGTCTTCGAATTCAGGATTGAGGAAGCCAGCAAATACGGTGAACATTGGGCTGTGAGCGCCTTCTGGAATGCCATGAGCAAAGTCCATCATCGCATACCCATCCATCACGATGCCATAGCCAAAAGTGATGTTGTGGTTCTGTGCATAGATGGTGGCAGTACTTCGTTCGCCAGCCTCTCCGTGGAAAGTAATATTCTCGAAACGTGTATCTGCAGTCAGCAGAATGCTTTCACCGGACATCTGAATGGCTCCATTTCGAAGATTGCCGTAAGAACCACTTACAATCATAGGGTACTTATATCCAGCAAGAGCCTTAGCATTTGGCTGGGTCATCTCTTCGTCGAAGAAAGAGGTCAGGACGTTCTCGTCATAGTCTCCCATGATGACAATGACGTTGTCCGCCATTTGAGCCTTCTCCGCTACAGGCTTGGCCAGTTCGATAGCACGTGCGATGGTCTTAACCGCAGTCGCTGGAGTCTTACCGTCGTTATTGTCATCACCGACAGGGTAGGAGGTCTTGCCATCGAAGGTATACTTCGCAATGTCTTCTGTAGAGGTGATGCCATGCAGATTCACATAGATGACGTTAGCCAGTGAACAAAGTGTACTGAATGCCATCTCTGCATTCTTCTTGCTGCGAGCCACACCCAGATAAGTGTGTCCATTTTGAGCACCTACGAGGTTGATTCCCTGACCGACTTCCTTTTCGTTTTCCGAAAGGTCGTACCAGGTATATGACAAAGACTGAGCTAATTCGTCCTTGCTTGGACCGACGAGCTCTGCATTGAAGTTGTAGGAACGGCCACCAGCTACCTTAATGACCGAGGTGGTACGATAGTTGATTTCACTTGCCTCTACCATGATGCCATTTTCTGCAACGACATTCCCTTTGGCATCGAGCACCTCCACGCTGAGGGTCTCATTGTGCATCAGAGAGGGCACCTGTACCTCGCTGGTCTTTGATGGAAGCACCTTGTTGTCGAACTTCCAGAGATAAGTGTAATTACCTTTCTTGTCAACCTTAGCCAGGTATTTTGTGCTATTCTGGTCGGTGGCAGGAACGATGGTGACCGCATTGCTCTCGAAAGAATAAGCATGATCAGCAACCTTACGCCAGGTCAGTTCGTTATATTTCCCTTCAGCTGCAGCACCTTGCTCCTTGCTGAACTTGAAACTTTCTGCGTTGGCTCCGCTGACTCCCGCCAGGTCAGAACTGATAAAGCCGTAAGAATGCTCAATCTTTGCTGATGGTACCTTCATGCCATAAGTAGCACCTTCGCCAAACTTCTCCTGCATATCTCCTACAAGTGGAGCTATCCAAAGCTGAGCGTTATATGGCTGGTTGCTCTGGAGGAAAGAGTCATCGGTCTTAATGTCCGAGACAATACAGTTCTCAATACGTGAGTTGTTATACATCTGACCGACCAGAGCTCCGACTCGGAACTGGTAACTTGGAGTAACCTCAGCGTTCAGCTCATAGAATTCAAAGGTTACATGCTCGACATGGAGGTTCTCAATGGCCGACTCAAACTCAGGATCTCCACCCAACTGCGGAAACAGACCGACATGCACCTGGCGAGGAGAGTGTGCCATCATCATGCGGACGTTGCTGATCTTATGACCATCACCGTCAAATTGCGCAATGAAAGTACGGTTTGCCGTCGTTGCAGTACCATACAGCCAGATCTTGTTGCTGAGGTTGATGTCGCAGGTAAGCTTGTAATACTTTCTGAAACATACGCCACTGGCATTGTCATAATTCTGCATGAGGAATGCAAACTCTTCTGCCGAAGTGATCAGCATAGGATCTTCTTTGCTGCCGCTACCCATGATAGGTCGGCGCAATGTTCCATCCCACACGTCGGTCTCTGCAAAAGCCTGTTGGGTAAAGCAACTGAAAGGCATCCATAAAAGCACGGCCACCACGGCCATGAAGATTGAACGGATCTGTCGGTTATTTCCCATATCGCGAAAACTTTTTTATCTTACTTATTTCACTTGCAAAACTATCTATATTTTGTCGGGGTTTTGGCAAGTGATATTTGGGAGCAAATATAAGCATTTATTTCATAACTTGGTTATTATTGCCCCTAAAAAATGCATTTCATGGTGCTTAACTGCGTGGATTTCATTTTTTGTCCGTATTTCGATGTGTAATAATAAACCTGACGTTCTTACCCACATAACAAAAAAATGCTGTGTCATTGATTTGACACAGCATTTTTTATTGCGATAGCTATTTTATCAATCTGGGTAGTAGTAAGTCCAACCAGAACCGATATTACCAACACCACCACCAGTCCAGTAAGAATAGATTGCAATGAAGTAATCCTTGTACATACGGCAATAGTATGTATAGTCACTACCTCTTACTGAAGTATAGTCACCTACAGAGAGAGAACCGTAATCAGGGGTATTTACACCAATCTCAGTCTTAGGCATGAGGATGTACTGATAAGGAGTTACCTCGTTCTCGAAGTAGTCATCAGCACCTTCGTCAGCCCAGCCAGAAGCATCATACTCCTCGTGAGAGAGAGTAATATCGATAGGGAGGTTAACGCCAGTACCCCATGGATTCTTAAGACGATATGAGCCTTCCTTATCCTCACTCTTCTGCAACTCTACGCCCTCCAGATAATCATAGGCAGTAGTTGCGCCATCTGCGAAACGTGTGCGGAGAGAACCAGTCTTAACGGTAGTCCAGGTAAGACCAAAGAAAGAAGTTTCAGTCAAAGCCTGGTCACCACCGTTAACAGCTACAGCACAGATAGTGTACTTGCCCTGCATGCCGGTGAGCATTACGCTGGCACCTTCGCCTGGCTTTGAAACGCTCTGACCAGAGCTCAAAACCTCAGAGATTACCTGCTCTTCAGTCATACCCTCACGGGTAGCAGTCTTAATAGCCTTGTAATAAACTTGTTCGGTCTTGTCGTTGCCTGCAATACGGAGACGGACATCTGTATCGGCATCATAGTTGCCATCAGCAGATGTTGGAGTATAGGTATACAATGTGGCCTTAGGGTTCTTGTCATTACCTGGCTCCAAACCCTCGAAGTCTGGGTGACAAGCAGTTACACCGACCATTGTCATAGCCAATACAACCAATGAATAGATATTTTTCTTCATATCTTGTTTCAGTTTAATCGATTTAACTTATTGTCAATTAGAACTTGTGCTCCTCAGAGTCTGCAGTTGGACGCTTGAAGAGTTCATTCTGTACGATACCCTCGTTGTAGTTAGCCTCAGAGTCTGTAATGAGGAGGTTGAACCAAGCAGGAACGCCTTCGGTATTCCAACGATAGTTCTCTACGTGGTTAGTGCCAGGATAGTTACGGATGATACCAGTGCCGAGACGCTTGATATCGAATGTTGCCAAACCTTCGCCCCAGAGCTCAACACGACGCTGCCAATGGAGCTCGCGCATGAACTGGTTCAAGCCACCGCCGTAGTTGTTGTCCTGATCGTGAGAGCCATAGACATACTCAGGATCTCTATGTGCCGCAAAATCCTTCAAAAGCTCTACGCCTTCAGCCTCGTTCATGCGACCAGCAGCCTCAGCCTCGATAAGCTTCATCTCCTCATAGCGCATCATTGGGATTGCTACAGTGAATGCAGCATACTGGTCATGGTGCTCACCATTAGCAGGACGGAACTTAACTGGTACACCACCTACAGAGTGCTCTGACCATGAAGACAATGAGAAGTTCTCAGCAGCGCTGGTATATGCAAGGAGTGCCTCATGCATTTCATCACCGTCATACTCAAGTTCATCAAGCTTGAAGTCAATCCACTGACCCTTACGATAGTCTGAATAAGGGATGGTCTCAAAGAGGTGCTTATCGATGCGCTTAGGACCAACATAGTTAGCACCATAGCCACAACCTGAAGGACCAACCTCATAGATCATCTGTGAACCCCAACCGGTATCAGCATCGTTGTCCATGATGTTTGGATCAGTTGGCTTCAACTGGCAGCAGAGCATCCAAGATTTGTTGTTCTGGTTGTTGAACGCTGTCTTCTGATCGGTAAGCTCATTTTCAGAAAGGTATGCGTAACCATTCATGCTGTAAGCCTTATGTGCATATTCCTTAGCCTTAGCCCACTCACCCATGAGGAGGTAAGCACGAGCCTTGATGCCGTATGCAACACTGAGGTCTGGAGTCTCCAGGTTAGGACGCTTGTAGTTAGCGAGATACTTCTCTGCCATATCAAGGTCCTCGAGGATGAATGCAAACATCTCTTCGTTAGTAGCACGAGGGTTAACAGCAAGCTCTTCGCTTGTTGAAGTGTGCTTTACGATAGGTACAGTGAGACCATTCTTATCCTTGGTGTAAGTAGCATTACCGAAAGTCTGAGCGAGATCAAGGTAGTAGAGCGCACGCATACAGTATGCGATACCTACACCGTTCTGGAACTCAGGAGCTGGCTCCTCACCTGCGAGGGTAAGCACATTGTTACAGCTGCTGATCCATCCATAGTAGTAAAGCCATGGAAGGTAAGATGCCCAGCTAGCATAGTTAGTAACATAACCACTGACAGTGTACCAACCTGTGTACCACTCAGAACCTGTAACGGTAGGTGTAAGGACATCCTGACCCATCATATCACGCTGGAGGTAGAGTGATGGATAACCGAAGTTCCAAGGGTTTGTACTGTTATTATAGATGAAGGTGCCAGTAAGTGTACCAGTGATAGCATCTACGAAGTTGTCGAATGCACCTGGAGCATTTGCAGCCTGATCTTTGCTGATAACACCATTAGTATTGGTATATCCTTGTGGCTCCATCTCTTCAAAACAGCTTGTCATACTTGCTGAAAGAATCAAAGCTGCAGCAGAGAAACTTATAATTTTTTTCATATCTATTAATCCTT
The DNA here is from genome assembly GCA_045600445.1 of Bacteroidales bacterium. GTDB lineage: Bacteria > Bacteroidota > Bacteroidia > Bacteroidales > UBA3663 > Liminaster. The sequence continues at coordinate 17,294 of JAZRXZ010000175.1, forward strand.
TCATAATTAGAATGTAACCTGAACACCTGCTGAGAGGTTTCGTGTAGCCTGGTTATAAGCGTTAAGAGAGTTACCACTTGTAAATGAAGCACGTGGATCAAGACCCTTACGAGCAGACCAGAAGATCAAGTTCTCACCAGCAGCATAGAAGCGTACTGAGCTCATTGGAAGGTTTGCAAGCCACTTCTTTGGCATTGTGAGACCGAAGTTTACAGACTGGAAGTTCAGATAGCTAGCATTTACATAGAAGCGATCTGATGCAGATGCTGTATAAAGGTCATTGTACTGCCAACGTGGGATGTTGCTCTCAGTATTGTTGTAGCTCCATGACTTAGCATAATCCTTGTGGATGGTGTAACCATTAGAACCATCAGCATCTGGGCTCATCAAAGAAGCATACTGTGAATCGTAGAGCTTGCCGCCAATCTGATAGTCGAATGTCAATGAGAGATCAACGAACTTATAACGGAAGTTAAGAGCGAAACCACCATTCAATGCAGGAGCGATATTACCCATTTCGTAGTAAGTAGCCTCCTGTGTATTGGTAGTAACTTTGTCCTTCGAGGTACCTGGCTTAGCTGCGTCGTGACCTACCTTTGAGTCTACCCAATAAGTAGCCTCACCCTTCTCGTTAACGCCAGCATAGCTATAACGGAATGGGTTGTAGTAAGGACCACCAGGAGTGAACCAACGGTTAGAGCTTACGAAACCGCCATTTGCCTTAACCTCAGCCTCTGGGAGCTTATCGATCTTAGCGTAGTTGTGCGATGCATTAGCAGTGATGTTGATGTCGATATCCTTTGTGCGGTATACAGAACCACTCAAAACAAGTTCGAAACCAGTATTTGAAATATCACCAACGTTGCTATAGTAAGAAGTATAACCAGAAGATACTGGAACGCTCAAAGAGAAGAGGAGGTCAGTAATCTTCTTTCTATACCAGTCGAAGCTACCAGTAAAACGACCCTTGAAGAGGCTGAACTCTGCACCAATGTTCAAGTTGGTAGTAGTCTCCCAAGTGATAGCGTCATTACCCTTTGCATAGAAAGATGGAGACATGGTATAAGTACCAGAGTTTACCAACTGATAGAGGTCAGTGTAACGGAAGTTACCGATACCATCATTACCCTGCTGACCGATAGAAGCCTTAAGCTTCAACTGATCAAGCCATGTCTGAGTGCTCTCCATGAACTTCTCCTTAGAGATGATGTAAGCACCACCGACTGACCAGAAGTCACCCCAGTGATTCTCCTTAGAGAAGCGGCTTGAAGCATCACGACGATAAGAACCTGAGAGGTAATACTTATCATCGAAGTTATACTGTGCGCTACCGAAGAAACCTTCTACATTATAATTAGTGGTGTAAGAAGATGCATCGAGGTTAGCCTTAGCAGTAGCATCGATCTCAAGGATGTCTTCAGAGAATACACCCTGTGAAGAAGAACCGAGGTAGCGGCTTGTAGTCTTATAATACTCATGACCTGCAAGTACAGTCACGTTGTGCTTGCCGAATGTCTTGTTGAAATTGAGGGTCTGTGAGTTGTTGGTACGGATAGAAGTTGTTACATTCTTGCTGACAGCACCACGAGTTGACTCACTTGGACCAGAGAACATGTTCTGGTAAGTCAAGTTCTCAGTCTCACCCCAAACTACGTTGCTGTTGATAGAGAGCTTCAACCAGTCAGTGAAAGTGACATCAGCAAAAACAGTAGTATTCAACTGGTTGCCGAAAGCACTACGCTTGTTGTAGTGGTTAGCACCGATTGGGTTACCAGTCAAGAATGGACGCTTGATACCAGGGTAGCTGTTAGCAGCCGAACGGTTCAAATCGTAAATATCAAGACCGTAAGAATCCTTCATGATATATGGCTTGCCATTCTCGTCGATACCACGAACGTAGATAGGGAAGATAGGAGCCATGTAAGTTGCGAAGTATGCAGGGTTGGTCTCGTTGTAGCTTGTTGTGCTCAAGTTAGGAGTTGACTTGGTCTCAGAGTTGGTATAAGCTGCATTGACACCGAGGCGCAACCACTTCTTTGCCTGATAGTCAGCCTTGATGCGACCATTGATACGCTTGTAACCAGAGAAGTGAAGGATACCAGACTCATCGAGGAAACCGAGTGATGAGTAGTAGTTCATCTTGTCGTTACCACCAGTAGCGCTGAGGGTATACTCCTGACGCATAGCCTTGCGGTAAGAAGCATCCAACCAGTCATCAGCCTGCATCCAGTACTTCTGACCCTGATACTCGTATACATAACCAGGAGTAGCTGATGGATTGAGCTTGCCATCCATGCCAACGAGCTGCTGGCCCTGTGGGATGGTGAATACCTGATACTGGAGGTTGTCCATCATGAGCTTGTTGGCTGCGACATTAGCATCAGCACCAGACAAGCCCTTAACATTGGTTACATAGTTGTAAGTCTGAGCATAGTATGCCTCATAGAATTCACCTGGATCAGTGATCTTGTCATACTCCTGAACGGCACGGCTCTGCTGACCCCACTTCATATCCAAGGTGATGCGAGCATCAGAAGAGTTACCACGCTTAGTTGTAACAAGGATTACACCAGCAGCACCACGAGCACCATAAAGTGCAGCAGATGCAGCGTCCTTGAGGACAGTTACAGACTCAATATCGCTCTGTGGAATGTTTGAAAGAGAAGCAGGATAAGGAGCACCATCCACAATTACGAGTGGGTTAGCCTCAGCATACATAGAGCCTACACCACGGATGTAGATGCTACCTTCACCAGCACCAGGAGCAGAAGAACCGCCACGGATCTGGAGGCCAGGGACAGAACCAACGAGAGCGTTGGTTACGTTAGTAGTAACGCGCTTGCCGAGATCTTCAGACTTAACGACTGCTGCAGAACCTGTAAATGAAGATTTCTTCTGCTGACCGAAAGCCACAACCATGACCTCGTCCAAAATCTCATTGTCTGAATCGAGGACAATGTTCATCTTGTTAGAAATCTTAACATCCTGAGGAGCCATACCTACGTATGAAACGCGCAAAGTCTTTGCATTCTCAGGAACTTTGAGAGAGAACTGGCCATCAATGTCGGTAACAGTACCGATGTTGGTGCCTGGAACGATAACCGACGCACCGATGACTGGCTCTCCATCTTCGGCAGAAGAAACGGTACCAGTCACGGTACGGTTCTGAGCCATCAACATTGTCATACTCATAACGAGCATTACAATGAAAGATAAGAGTTTTCTCATAATTAAATTAAAGTTGATTAAATAACACAATATCTATATTATAAATATTCGAGAAATAGTAGCTTTAATACGGTCGTTTTTTAGAAACACTATTGAGGACTAATAAAAAATAGCCAAAAATAGTTCCTAATGATGTGCAAAGATAGCCGCTTTTTCTTAAAAAACCAAAAAAACACTATTAGTTTTATTAACTTACGTCTTAATTATGTGTTTTATTTAAAAAAATGTAAATTATTCATGACAAAAAACAACGCAAATTTTATGATTTATGCTTACATTCGTGTTTCTAGTGACAAACAAAGTGTCGAGAACCAGCGTTTCGAGATTCAACAGTATTGTGATCATTTAGGTTTGTCTATCGACAAATGGATAGAGGAAACCGTTAGTGGAACAATCCCTTTTCACAAGAGGTCGTTAGGAAAGCTTCTGCATAAGATTAATCAGGACGATCTTATCATTATTTCTGAGTTGTCGAGATTAGGGAGGAATCTGTTTATGATTTTTGAAGTATTGTCTTTCTGTGTCAAAAGCAAATGTAAACTCTATTCAATTAAGGACAACTTTAAGCTTCAGGATAGTATTGAAACAAAAGTCTTAGCTTTTGCTTTTGGCCTTTCTTCCGAGATAGAACGCAATCTGATTTCGCTTCGAACACGAGAAGCTTTAGCCCGCAAAAAAGCAGAGGGTAAGCTTTTAGGAAGACCTAGAGGAAGTAAGACTCGCCCAGAACTTCATCCGTTGTATGGCAAAGAAAAATATGTTCAACAGATGTTGGAGTCAGGTGTCCCAAAGTCTAAGATCTGCAGAATACTCCATTGTTCCAGATCTACCTTTTACCGCTATCTAAAAATCAATTCTTCAAATTAGTTACAAAAGTTTTCAATAGCTCAACTATACAATAGCGTGATGCCAACAAACCTAAATCAATATCTCTGTAATTACACATTATTAATATATATATAAGAGTTTTCTATTTATAGACATTGTTTCTAAAAAACGACCATATTAAGGCTACTATTCATACATATTATGTCCATAATCTGGTTCTTTGCATTCGTGGCATCATTTTCTTTGAAATATTTGCCGATTTCTGAAATTAATTTCGTACCTTTGCACATGAGTAAGGATGTTTTTGTAATTTGTTTTTTGGTCATGACAAATATACAAAGATTTTGCCACATAGGCAAATTTCTATATCCTTTTCTTTAGGCGTTTACGTATATTTTGTTAACTCGCGAATTTAGAAAGAATATTTATCACCTAGATATTGTGTTATTAAATCAACTTTAATTTAATTATGAGAAAACGGCGCATCTGCAAAACCCTGTGTTTAACCCCAAATCGTAAAGAGTCGATATAAGAAGAACTTGACATCGACTACACCATGCAGTTGAGCACGGAAAGCTTTGATTTTGGAGTTGAGTGATTCTGCTGAAGCATTAG